>JACQWU010000181.1:0-11423 GCA_016209155.1 Candidatus Desantisiibacteriota bacterium
TTATTTCATTAATATCAAGTATAATCTTTATATAATAATAATTTACGGGCCCATAGCTCAGCTGGTTAGAGCTACCGGCTCATAACCGGTAGGTCCTAGGTTCGAATCCTAGTGGGCCCACCATTTCTGTTCCCCTGAAAGCAAAAAAGTGCGAAATTTATTATATTTAGAATAAATTGATCCGCTTTAAAAAAGGAGGGACATATCATGCTGTCCCGTAAGAAGGATATATTATTAATATTTCTACTGTTATTATTTATGCAGGAAAATTTACTGGCTTTCAAGCGCATAAAAGAAAACAATAACATTCCGGAAATATCCGCCGAGGATATTGATGGTAAAAAAATTCAAACTTCTGCCTATAAAGGGCAAAAAACATTAGCTATTGTATTCTGGAAATATCCGAGCTTAAGAGGTGAAAAAGCTTTGGTTCTTTTTCAGAAATTTTATGATTCCTACCATGGAAATTTTCCGTTTGAAATTATTTCAATATATGTACCTCAGGAGGATGATAAACTTACTGAAGAAGAAATGACGGAAGTAAGGAAAATTATCAGCAGTAATAAAATAACTTTTCCTGTAATAATTGATAAAGGAATGGAAATTTTTAATAAATTTGGTATTATTAGTTTCCCGAGTTTTGGGCTTGTAGATAAAGAAGGTGTTTTGATTTATGAACTTCCCGGACTGCCGGAATTTTTTGGTGAAAAAGATCTGACAAAAAACGTTAAAAAAGCTCTGGGGATAAAAGAAGAAGAAAAAGTTATAGCAAAAGCAGCATATATTGCGAAAAACAATTCAAGTTTTTACTTAAATCTTGCAAAACAGGTATATAAAAAAGGGAATACTGATCAGGCCATCGAACACACACAAACAGCTGTACTGCGTGATCCGGATTATGCGGAAGGATACAGTTATCTTGGATTTCTTTATAATCAAAAAAAAGAATATAATAAAAGCAAAGACGCCTATATTAAATCTCTGAGTCTTGATCCTGCAAGAAGCGATACCTTGCTTACTTATGGATTTTTCTGTCTTGAAGCTGGATTTAATGAGGATGCCTACCTGCAATTTAAGAATATTATTCAAATTACTCCTGAAAAAGCGGCTGAAGGGCATTTTGGTCTCGGTACGATATATATGAAGGATGGAGTATTTGATTCAGCCCGTCAGCATCAGGAAAAAGCCATTGAATTATATAAAACATGGAAAGAATTTTCTCAAGAAGAGGAAATCCATTTTGCAATGTCATACTATAATCTTGGAGAAACCGAGTTAAAGCTGGGATTAAAAAAAGATGCCATAGAAAATTTCAAGCAGGCTTTTATAATATACAAAGGAATAGCAACAACTATGTTAAAAGGTAAGGAATCAATGCTTGATTATAGTGTAAAATAATGAAAAATCAATACCTCCAGCAATTGACTTCGCTGTCTTTTTTCACGGATTTTATTGACGGCGGGCGCATATAACATATCTTTTCCACATAATGGCACCGCGGCGCAAAACTGCAGCCCGGCGGAAGAGAATACAAATCCGGAACAGTCCCTTCTATACCGTCAAGACGCGGCATTATACTTCTGTCCATATCTTTTTTCGGTATTGATGCGAGAAGCCCCTGCGTATATGGATGCAGAGGTTCTTTAAATATGGATCTTACAGGTCCTGATTCCACAATTTTTCCGGCATACATTACAATTACACGATCAACTGTTTCTGCAATTATGCCAAAGTCATGAGTAATCAATAAAAGTGAGGTATTAAATTCTTCTTTTTTCTTACGTAATAGATCCAGTATCTGAGCCTGAATAGTTACATCAAGAGCAGTTGTGGGTTCGTCCGCAATTAAAAGCAGCGGATTACATGATAACGCCATTGCAATCATTATTCTCTGGCACATGCCTCCGCTTAAATGGAAAGGATATTCTTTAAGTTTCTCAGAAGGAGAAGGAATCCCAACCATTTCCATAAGATGCACAGCATCCTCCATGGCTTCCTTTTTTTTCTTTTTATTATGAAGCCTGATTGCTTCAGTAAGCTGGTGTCCGATACTAAAAAGCGGATTTAGCGACGCAACAGGTTCCTGAAAGATCATCCCTATGTCTTTGCCCCTGATTTTGCGCAATTTACTTTTGGGAAGTTTTTGAAGGTCGGTTTCATTGAAAATTATTTCACCGTCCATTATTTTACCTGGAGGCAGTACCAGATTTAATATTGAAAGCGCTACCGTGCTTTTGCCGCATCCGGATTCTCCGACAAGTCCTACACTTTCTCCCCGCCGTATGGTAAAACTTATATTATCAATAGCTTTTATTACACCTTCGTGTGTATTAAAATATGTTTTTAAATTTTTAACATCCAATAAAATTTTATCATTCTCCATAGTCGAGGGTTGATTATAGAAAAACAACAGGATTATGTCAAGGGGAAGATTTTTCTAAAATAAAAACTTCATCCGGAATAAAATACATGCCGGGTTGATCTTCTTTCTTAAAGATTTCCTCAAGGTCTGATAAAATACGTTCAATATATTTTTTGCCTTCCGCACCATGACAATATTTTAATAACTGCATAAGGTCTTTTTCTGCAAACGGATATTCCTTTGTGGAAACACTTTTTTTATCGATAGGAGGTATTGGAGCAGGGAGTTGAAATCCATTAAACCATTCCTTAAAAAGAGAGGTCATTTTTTCTGATTTCGGGTTGACAGTCATAATCTTTTTTAAATTTTGGATAAATATTTTAAGCGCCTCAGGAGAATTCATCATCAACTCATTGTTATTAACAACGGATAATAATTCCTGAAAAAAATAGATCATAATAGGGGACTGCCCTGTGTATAAAAGATTTCCGGATTGAAAGTATGGATCATCCGCCCGTATTATTATCTCGGAAACATTTTCTTCGATGCTTGTCTTATTAGTATCACTTTTAGCTGTTTCACGAAAACGAGCCCGGATTTTCCCATTGATACGGCCGGAATAGTCGTATAAATCTTTCTCATCTATATTATCGCTCGATTTCGATTCAAAAACCCTGCCATTTAATTCACCTGCCAGTCCCATCAGATAATAAATACCTGTAGTAAATGATTTGGTTGTTAAAATATCAAAATCACTTCCTGTTTTGAATGAAATCTTTACTTGATTTTTAAAATCAGGAAGTCCATCAGAGGCGACATCCCAATTGTCTTTTATAAGAATCAGATATTTGAATCCGACAAAATCCTTTTTTTGAAAATACTCTGCAAAATATTTAAAAACCGGTTTCCCATCAAGGTTTTTTCGCATGGGGTCATCTCTTTTTGCGTATTTTTTTAATTCTTTGAAATTATTAACAAATTTATCCTCCTCAATTTTACCTTCAGCGCCAATTTTAAACCAGTGGACTATTTTATTGATGTATGAATCATCTTTTCCCGTTCCCCAATCACCATCCCATAAATCAAGGGAAACTAAACTCAATGCGTGTGAAGTTGCAAGGATGATTATTTCCATATCAAATTTATTTTTAAACTCAAAATTAACATTTTTAATTTTAACTTTTTTTGGGAATTTAAGCTTTATATAATATTTTTCAATGATACTTGCATTAATAAAGCTGTCATCAGGTACTGAAAGCTCAGCTTTGTATAATGGTTTCATCCCGACAAATTCAGCCTGATTATATTTTATAAAGTAATTGATATTATTTCCCGTATAGGGACGAATTCTTGCCGCATATATAGTTGAACTATCATTATTAAGTTTCCCTGTTTCAGATATCAGATAAATTTTATCAAAACGATCCTCATCTTTTTTCAATTTTTCAATAGCACCGGACGAACTTGCTTGAAAAATATAAATGATTGATAGAAATAAGATAAAAATCATCGAATGTGTTTTCATTTAAAACCCTCCACAGGATTTGGTTTCCCCGCTTGATACGCCGAGAAGCTTAAAAAGGATTATATCATTTTTACGCATCCTTACACTTGTCTGAATATTTCCAAAAATTATCAAACCGCCGATAACAGCTACAACAAACACAATACCTTTTAAAAACCACTCAGCCAATTTACGGGTATCAAGAACCCATTTATAATCAAAAATTTTTGCTCTGGGTTCATATCCTAAAGAGGATAATTTTTTTACAACAGGGATAACCTGCTGAACATTACTAACATAAACATGAGCCTTTTCTGTATATGGGAATTGTGCCATCTTAATAATTTCGGAAGCTTGTACTGTCCAGCTAACAGCATCAGGATCATAGGGAATACTGAATACACCTTCTTTGTCTAACCGCCATTTTTCAAGGACAAGCTGGGTTTTTAAAGGAAGATAAAAATTTCGCCCTGCTTCCGCTCTTTCTACAATACCTGCAATTGAAAGACTAATTGAAAATTCCTCAAATTCCATTTCATCCGGATCTGTATTAAAGGTTGTTCCTCTTATTGGCCGGGCTACAGCAAAGGATAACTTTTTTCCGATAAGATTATTGCGGAATTCATCAGTAACAATTTCTCCGTCTATTTTAAACAGACGCTTAATACTACGTTCTGAAATTATAATCTCAAGCGCACTGTCGGAAGTAAATTTCCCTCCGGCAGTAAATGCTAATTGATCCAATTCCGGATCATTAATCTCAAGTCCATACATAGTCTCTTTTCTTATTCGATTATGCCAATCCTTAATTCTATAAATTCCCTCCCTGCGCTCAATAAAATTTATAACACCCGGAATTTTCAATATCAAAGATTTATCGGGGAATAGTTGATTAGCTGATAAATCCTTTGGAACTATATCTATTCTTGTTAATCTGGAACCGCGGCGTATTACATCGTCTAAAAGCGTATCAGTCCCAGAACGAAGTGACTCTAAAACTGTAAGCTGAAAACTGCCCAAAAGAAGAGCTCCGACAGTAAGAATAGTAAAAAGAATATTTCTTATAAGATCATTCATTACTAATTTAAGCTGAAGAAAACTTCCTGTTCTGGGTTTAAGCCCAAACCAGATATTTTTTTTCGATAATATTTTTACCCCGAATTGACTGACAGGTGAAAAAATTGAACTTGGTGCTTCTTCTGCTTTATCATCAACATTTTTTTCTGCCTGTCTGTGACTTTTGACAAGTTTTAGCATGCCGTTTTGTAATTCGTAAACAATTGGAGCATCAAGGAATACTTCATCATGGGAAACGACAATTATGGTTTTACCTGATTCTGATAACTTCATCAGCATATTAAAAATATCCTTCTTACGATCTTTATCAAGACTTGCTGTCGGCTCATCTGCCAGCATAAAAACAGGATTATGAGCCAGCGATCTAAGAATGGAAAAACGCTGCTTCTCACCGCCGCTGATATTGTGAGGATAACGGCTGAGAAGATCTTTAATATTTTCATCGGCAGCTTTTGAATTTTGTTCATTTAAAGCTCCGGATGTATACATGCTTTTTATAAGAGAATAAAAATCCTGTTTTGCTTCATCACTTTTTATGCCGTGAATACGCATGGGCAGATAAATATTTTCTTTTATGGTGAAATGTTCGAAAAGAAGGGCTTCCTGAAAAATAAATCCAATAGATTTTGCTCTAATTTCTTCCTGTATAATCCATGATAATGAATTTTTACCGGAGTGAATATCCACATCAGCCAGACTGTAATAACCCTGATACTCTTTATCAATTAATCCCAGAATGCGAAGCAGGGTTGTTTTCCCTGAACCGCTTTCCCCCCGAATAACAATAAAATCTCCCGAGAATATAGAAAGATCAATCCCATTCAATATCAACTTATTTTCTTTTTCTTTATAGGACTTCCTTATATCTTTCAGTTGAATTACCGGTTTTATAATCGAGGTCATAAATTCCTTTATAAACTTCACAATTATGGCAAATAAGATAATTCCATCCACACTTGTTTATTTTCACGGAAATCACGTGCAGCAGCTTCAAGAAAATTAGTAATTTTTCTTTCCGCTCTTTTTATCTGCCTGGCAATTTCCACACGCTCAAAACGGGGTAGATTTAAAAGAGATTCCATGGAATATGTTAATAAGTTAGTATTAAAATGGATCCCCATTCTCTTTTCAATAAGTTCCTGAATCTCTATATCAGTAGGAATATCTTCACCAAGAATAGATTTAAGATTTTCTGTTACTGCATCTCTAAGTTCTTCATTGGTAAGGTCCTCATAATTTTTGCTTAATGCTTCAATATGATTGAATAAGCGCACAAGATCTTCAAGAAAATCCTTTTCCACAAGAATCTTTTCATGATAAAGTTCCTCCTTTTCAAACATCCATCCTTCGCGAATTAAAAATCCGCCATTCTCAATACTATACTTTATGGCAGCCCCTTGCAGTCGGGATAGAACTTCAGTATTGAGTGTCTTAAGCGGTATAATAGAATATCCATGCTCTGAAGGAACCATTTCTTTAATTATGTTAGTAACTTCTGTTTCTGTATCATATACAGTTTTTCTCATAAGCTCCTTAATTTTTTTTGAGAAATTCTTTCTTCCTTGAGAATCAGAATCTTCCTCCGAAGGATAAAACTCGCCGCCGGTGCCGTTTGCAAGTTCAGATAAAATTTTAACCAAAGACCCTCCATCTTTTTTCTCTGCCTGCAATGAAAATACAGTTATATCTTTATTAATAAGCAATGAAACAACTTCTTCGGATGTTTGTTCTTTTTCAACTGACTTGGTAAGACCGATTGTTTCGGTTTTAGCATCGTCGTTGAGAACCGCAATAATAATCTTCTTTTCTCCGCCTGAAGAATCCGCGCTTACTTCCCACTTAAACTCTTTTGTGGCAAGAATTAGCGCATCAAGTATAGGTTCAGCCGCATCACCTCCGCCAATCATTTTTTTAGGTGTAGATTCTTCACGAAGAATTTCAATCCCCTTCTCCATACTGACAGGGTTCACTATTTTTATTTGTTCTTTATCCCACTTGTCCCTGAAAAACACAAAACCTATTTTTGTATTCTTTGGAGAAAGTTCTATTGTTTTCAATAATTCTTCGATTGTCTCTGCCATTTTTGTCCCATATTTTGACATGGAACCCGTTGCATCAAAAACAACGCAAAAAGTAACTTTATTAAGAACATTTTCCAACTGGTTCGATGTAGTTTGTATTCTTATTTTGGTTTCAGGAACATACGTTGGGATATAAACCTTATAAATTTTTTTATAGATTTCATTCCCGCTTTCCTTATTTGTTTCTAAAGCTTTTTTATCTACAACCGGAAATGCGAGTAATTTTTTTGGCAATGCTTTAGAAATTCCGAGGTCTTCCATAAATATAGGAGGATATGTTTTCATATCTCCCGTTCTTGCATATTCCTTTATGCTGTTCGCATCCCATACCTTAATTTCAGTTCGTTCTCCGGAAGCTGAGGGAGACGGCTGAAAGTGTATTCCCTCCCGGGTGTTCCACTCCATAACAAGAGTTTTTTTAACATATGCATGTCTGTTAGGATGCTCCAGATTTGCAATTTTGTAATAATCTCCTGAATCCTCAACAACAAAATAAGGCATCATTATTTCTACTTTATAAGCTTCTGATCCTCCTTTTTCTTTTGTAGTGGCAACAACATTATCAGAGCAGGCAATTACTTTTTTTATGACTTTTGTGCCGGGAACATACATAAATCCAGAAGCGCTTTTGGATACTATACAAAAAATAATTATTGCAATAAAGAAAATGAAAAAATATTTTCCGTTAAATTGGTTTTCACTAAATTTTTTATGCATTTTAAACTCCTTCTACATTTGAATTTTCTGATTCTGTACCCCTCTTATTAATCTTGCAAAAATAATTTTATAGTAAAATTTAGTCTTCGTCAATGAATTATTTATATTTACTGAATGGGCTGGAGCATAACATGCCCCTGCTAAATTACTTGCGTATTAATTATTATTATACTAAAATGCCTCAAATGAAAAAAATATTGCTGATTATTTTTAATATATTCATATTATTTTTTTTACAGTCCGGAATATTCTCTTTTGATGAACAGGCTGTTAATAGCGAAATTGAAATTCTTAAAATAAAAACAGAAGATCAATTTGGTGAAAAAGTTGTCGTTCATTTTAAAAAATGGGATGCAAAAAAAAATCTTGTAAATATAGGGAAGGACGCTGTTTTGCCGCTAATAAATACACTTGACAATGAGAATGCCAGATATTATGTAATCAGAGCGCTAGGTGAAATAGGTGATGAAAGAGCCGTTGAATCGTTATCCGTAATTTTATTAGATACAACATGCGGCTCACGGAGATTTGCCGCTATAGCTCTTGGAAAAATTAAAAGCAAAAAAGCCATACCTGCCCTTAAAAAAGCTCTGAATGATAACGATGATGTTATCAAAAAAGATGCGCGTGTTGCGCTCGATCAAATAAATGCAGAAAGATAGAGTTAATTAAATTAAAATTTAATTAATATCAAAACTTTGCCGCTAATATGTAGCAGGGGGCAGCTAATGAAAAATACAATAGATGAAAATATAAAAAATATAATAGAAAAAAAATTAGTAGTTCTTTTTGTGGATAAGAGCCAGATGTTAATTAATGAAATTTTTCTTATGCTTCATAATACACAGGATGAATGGGAAACTAAATTTGCCTATTCCGGGAATGAAGCACTTGAAATTATAAGAAAAACTAAAATTGATATTGTTATTTCTGATATTGATCTTCCTGAAATGGATGGAATTCATCTGCTTGCAGAAATAAAAAGGTCACACCCGAAAACCATTTGTGTTCTTATGTCAGAAAATAATTACGATAAACAAAATAAAGCAATAGATTACTTTTTAAGAAAACCTCTCAGTTTAGATAAATTAAAAAAAATAATTCTGAATCCTGTTGATTTTTTAGACAAAAACAAAATCCGCTTGTTTATTTTAAAAATGGATAAAATGCCGACAATCCCAAGTTTATATTTAAAACTTCAGGATATAATGAAATCTGAGGATTTTTCATTTAATGAAATTGCAAAAATCATTGAAAATGATGTTACAATGACAGCAAAGATACTGCAATATGTTAATTCGGCATATTTTGGATTAAGATATCGGATATATGATATTCTTCATGCTGTAACTTATCTTGGACTGGAAACATTAAAATCAATTATACTTACTCTAAATGTATTCTGTGAATTTACAGATGAAGAAATGGAAAAATTTTCCATTCAAAATTTATATAATCACAGCCTGAGAGTAAGTTGCTTGGTAAGTAGTATTATTCAAATTACAGCAACAGAAGACCGTTCAGCAGAGGAATCAATTGTGGCCGGAATGCTGCATGATATCGGAAAATTAATTTTCATAAAAAATAAACCTGAAATTTATACGGAAATTTTTCAAATTAATAAAGATAAAGGAACACCTTTGCATACTTTAGAAAATCAATATTTTGGTGTAAATCATGCTGAAGTCGGCAGTTTTCTTACTGAAATATGGGGATTTTCACCAAATTTAATTGATGCAATCAATAAACATCACAACCCGCATAATGCGTTAAAACCTCCCCTTAATATTAATTCTGCTGTTTACATTGCAAATATTTTAGATCATGATTCTGATAGCAGGGAAATAACTGATGAATATGAAAAAATACAAAATTATTTAGATAAAATAAATCAGATGCAAAATTTATCTGTTTGGTGTTCATTGATCGATAACCTTAAAAAAAATTCAGGGATTAGTTTAAATTAAACCCATAGAGGTATAATTTATCTAAAATTGTATGGATGCAAATCATATTTTATCTTTATTTTCAAGAAGAGTTAGTATTTTCTTTCTAAAAACCTCAGGATTTGATTGCTGCCAGCTTCGCGATTTTGCTTCATTCCCTATCTTTTTACGCAGCTTCTGATCCGACATAACTAAATTTATATAATATTTTAGAGCATCTGCATCACCATATTTAACAATAAATCCGGATACTCCATGTTCCATGTAATCAGATGCGCCGAATGGCTCAGTAACGATAACAACTTTCCCCATAGCCATAGCTGTCGCCCATGTTATCATTCCGGTAATCCGCATAGGTTCCGGTTTAAGCGTAATCACAACACATGAACCGGATATGGCAAATCCTTTACAGCTCTCAATAATGTATCCCAATCGCGTGCCTGATATCCGCCTGTAAAGATGTATTCACTATCAACAGGCTCGCGTAGGTTTGTAAGATCAAAAGGAGTATGAACAAGATGGAATTTATTTTCAGGAATCCTGTACTGACGCGAATAACGCTTACTTTCTTCTGATGTGAAACAGCACAAAGCCTTACTCGCTAAAGCCGCAGTTCTATTAAGTAATCCGCTCTTTACCTTAGGCCATTCGATATCCGTGAGTATAATATAACGCTTTAAATGTAAAAATTTTGCCAATATAGGTACCCATAATCCATACCTGCCGACTGCAATACTGTCATTTTTAGCTGACAGAGAAAGAAGATAGCATGCAAACCTGAACTCAAACCAGCGTCGAAACAAGCTCTGTAATCGAACAGGAAAACGTTCAACGCGTGAATTTACATAACCGCGCTCATCAATAAGAATAACATCTTCACGCCATGGATCATCCGAATAAAAAGTCACAGAACGGCTAACAAAAAAACTCATATTTCACAACTCCGGTTTATAATATAAAATTCTCCTTGAAAAGCCGCATTTACTAAAAAATATTATAACATATTTTTAATCAAAATAATAATTCATTATAGGTCTTATAGAAATTTCCCATCTTGACTTTTTGGCAGGGTTCGATTTATCGAACCTGCTTGCGGGATTGTCCAAATATCAAATTGCGAATAAACAAAATAATCAAATTGAACTATTTATATTATTTCTATATAATAGTTATAAAGAGTAATTGAAACAGTATGTGGTGCGGGTGTGTAGATTAGATATGACTATTTATGCGGATAGGTTGAAGGCCGAAGGTTTTTAGGTAGAACAATATAAAAAGCGCAAGCGTTTTAAATACTGATATCCTTCAGTCTTCAGCCTGAACACCTATTTATAATTGGATAAAAGGACTATGTTGAATATTAAGGATAATTTCGGGCGGAGTATTGATTATCTTCGTATTTCTATTACTGACCGCTGTAATCTTAGATGCGACTATTGTATGCCTGAAAACGGGATTAAACAGCTTCCTTCAGCGGAAATTCTTACTTATGATGAGATTATAAGAATTGTTACTTATGCGGCAGGGCAGGGGATAAATAGAATAAGGATTACAGGAGGGGAACCTTTTGTACGTAAAGATTTTTTAACATTACTGGAAAGATTAAAAAAAATCCCGGGGATAAAGGATTTAAGCCTTACTACCAACGGGATATTATTAGAAGAATATGCTGAATCTATTTTTAAGATTGGGATTAAACGGATTAATATAAGTATTGATTCTTTAAAACCGGAGCG
>JACQWU010000181.1:11444-14393 GCA_016209155.1 Candidatus Desantisiibacteriota bacterium
AAATAGTGAAAATACAAAGAGGGATTAAAAAAGCGCATGAACTGGGATTTGATCCTGTAAAAAATAATATGGTTGTGAAAAGAGGAATGAATGATAATGAGATTGAGGATTTTGCCGATCTTACAGCTCATACTCCTCTACATTTGCGATTTATTAGTTATATGCCTGTTGGATTGCAGAAGAAGTGGAGTGTGGAGAAATATATTTCAGCCGGTGAAATAAAAAAGAGGTTTAATCCATTATATCCTGCGGAAAAAATTACAGGTAATGGGCCTGCCATGTATTTTAAGATTAAAAATGCTAAAGGGACAATAGGTTTTATTGATTGTATCGGTGATGAATTTTGTATGATGTGTAACCGCCTTAGGCTGACAGCGGACGGTAAACTGCGGAGCTGTCTTTTTAAAGAGCAGGAAGTGGATATTAAAACCGCTTTAAGAAGCGGATGCTCTGATGAGGAGCTTGAAAATATTTTTCGAAGAGCAATAACAGCTAAACCAAAAATACATCCAATAGATTTTAAGGATTTGAGGACGTGGGAGAGGACCATGTCCGGTATTGGAGGTTAGGAATCATGGAGATAATATGAAAATAAAGAGTACTCATTTTGATGATGAAGGAAGGTCGCGTATGGTTGATGTAAGTTTAAAGGAGCCTACGGTGCGGATTGCGAAAGCATGCGGAAGTATTGTTATGCAGAAAAAAACTTTTGATATGATAAGAAGTAAAGGAATAAAAAAAGGGAATGTGCTTGAAGTTGCAAGGCTTGGGGGTATTATGAGTACAAAAAAAACAGGTGAACTTATTCCTCTTTGCCACCCTTTAAGTATATCAAATGTTGAGATAGATTTTAAGTTTATTAAAAGCAAAAATCAGATTGATGCAGTATCAAAAGTTACGGCAATAGACAGAACCGGTGTGGAAATGGAAGCGCTCACTGCAGTGAGTGTTGCGCTTCTTACTGTTTATGATATGTGTAAGTCGGTAGATCGCGGTATGGTGATAAAGGAGATAAAGCTCCTTGAAAAGTCCGGAGGGAAAAGCGGAACATGGAAAAGAAAATAATAAAAGGCAGGGTTGTAAAAGTTAATATAAGCAAAACAAAAGGTACTGTTAAAACCAGTGTACCGGAAGTTAAAGTTTTAAAAGAGTTTGGGATTGAAAGTGATGCTCACGCGGGATTTAAGCATAGGCAGATAAGTCTTCTGGCAATTGAAAGCATAAATAAGATGAATGATGATAAAGAGAAATTCAAGCCCGGCGATTTTGCGGAAAATATTACCACAGAGGGAATAAGTTTGAATGTGCTGCCGCTTGGAACAAAAATAAAAATAGGAAATGATGTTATTCTTGAGGTTACACAGATTGGCAAAGAATGTCATACCAGATGCGATATATTTAATAAGGTTGGAACATGCATAATGCCTACGGAAGGTATTTTTACAAGAGTAATATCTGGTGGGGATATTAAAGAGAATGATCCTATAAATATAGAGTTGTGAGAAGTATAAATTAGGACGATGGAGGTAACTAATGATAAAGGTTGGTATTTTAATAATGAGCGACAGAGCATCGAAAGGTGTGTATGAAGATAAAAGCGGAAAGACTATTCAGGAAATAATTGAGGAAGATGCTCAATATGAAGTATCGGAATATGAAGTAATTCCGGATGAAAAAGATATAATAATAAAGATGCTTAAAGAATATATTGATGAAAAAAAATTGGATCTTGTAATCACATCAGGCGGTACGGGGCTTTCTAAAAGGGATATTACACCTGAGGCAACACACGAAGTGATAGATAAGGAAATACCCGGGATGGCGGAGGCTATGCGGTCTCACGGGATACAAAAAACTCCGTTTGCCATGCTTTCAAGAGCTGTTGCGGGACTTCGGGGAAAATCTTTAATAATCAATCTCCCGGGCAGTCCCAAAGCAGTCAGGGAAAATCTGGAAGTTGTTCTGCCTGTGATTCCTCATGCTCTTGGAATGCATTGAAAAGAAAGTTTGAGAAATTATGCTATATAATATTGATCTCCATATTCATACGAGTGTTTCTAATTGTTTCAAATCAAGAGGATACCCGGAGGATAAAATAAATCAGGCAATTATGGAAAGATCCGGTGAAAAGAAGCTGAACATGATTGCCATTACAGATCATTATTCAGTGAAAAATTTTTTAGAAATTAAAAAACTGGCTGATAAAAAAAATATTGTCGTGCTCCCCGGTATAGAATTATCTATTAAAACTCATCTCCCTGAAAAAGTATCAATACTCGCCATATTTGATGAAAATACAGATCCTGACTGGATAGAAATGGAAATATTATCCAAATTAAATGTTCCTTTTAATTTTTTTGGAGACGGGAGTTTTTTAATTGAGAAAAGTATTACGGATGTTATTCCATTTCTCAAAAGAAATAATATACTCGTTATTTCTTCACATCAGGATAAAAATGATAGCCGCCTGTCTTATATCCCGACTCTTATTGACTGCGGTGTTCATTTTTTTGATTTACGTTATCCTGATAAAAAAGAGGAGTTTATGCATATTTACGGCGCAAAAAATGTTTTTCCTTTGACTTTTTCTGACGCTCATAATGTAAATGATGTGGGTAAATATTTAATGACTCTGCCCCTTGTAAGCCCTTCACTTGATGGGCTTAAAAAATATTTATATAGTGAGCTGGATAATAAGCAATAAAAGAATCGTAATCAGGGGATGCTCCTACATAAATTTTATTTGGAAATGTATAATGAAATAGAATAGAGGAATGTTAATTATGGCAAAAAATATTTTAAGAATATTTTGTTTTTTTATTTTGTTTGTATTTGCTTTATCTTGCAGTGGAGGTAGCGGCGGTGGAAGCAAGAAAAGCTCACAAGACACAACTTTACCTCAAATAACATCAACAAGCCCGGCGAATAATGCAATAGATGTTGCGATTA
>JACQWU010000183.1:0-9493 GCA_016209155.1 Candidatus Desantisiibacteriota bacterium
GCCTCCCTATTTTTTAATAGTCCTAAGTTCTATTTTATAACTTAAATGCAGCTTTAAAACTTTTCAATAACCTTATGAACTATTTAAGAATATAACTCGGTAATTAATTTTTCCTGTACTGGAAGAGAAACATCTTCTCGTGCAGGTATTGACAATATTTTACCTTCCAATTTTTCCGTATTTACCTCAAGCCATAGCGGAAGTTTCACGCGCTGAGAAAATTTAACACTATTGATAAATTGATCCTTTTTTCTGCTTTTTTCTGTAACTGAAATAACGTCATTTTTCTTTACTATATAGGAAGCAATAGTAACTTTATGATTATTAACCATTATATGACCATGAGTTACTGATTGTCTTGCCTGGTCGCGGGTTAATGCAAATCCTAAACGATATACAACGTTATCAAGACGCCGTTCCAGCAGTTCAAGAAGATTTTTACCTGTAGATCCTTTTTTTCTGCTGGCTTCCTGAAAGTAATTATAAAATTGTTTTTCTAATAATCCATGATATCTGCGTAATTTCTGTTTTTCTCTGAACAGTATTCCATAGTTAGATATCTTAGGTTTATTATGTCCATGCTGGCCTGGAAGACAGGCTCTTTTGTCAATAGCACACTTTTCTTTATAACAGCGATCACTTTTTAGAAATAATTTAATACCTTCACGCCGGCATAACTTACATTTTGATTCCAAATATCTTGCCATTTTTTACCTCCCCTCTTATTTATACTCTTCTTTTTTTAGGTGGACGACAACCATTATGAGGAATTGGAGTAACATCTTTGATTACATTTATAGCCAGTCCTGCGGCTTGTAAAGCTCTGATTGCGGCTTCACGTCCTGAACCCGGACCTTTTACAAATATTTCCACTTTTTGCATACCGCTTTCCATCGCTTTTTTAGCAGTATTCTCTGCCGCTTTCTGTGCCGCAAAAGAAGTGCTTTTTCTGGCTCCTGTAAATCCTGCTGATCCTGCACTGCCGCTTGCAAGCACATTCCCCTGCATATCAGTTATTGAAATAATAGTATTATTAAATGTTGCCTGTATATGGGCAATACCGTCTCTTACTATTTTTTTATCTTTCTTTTTACGTTCTGTTTTTGTTTCTTTTACTTTTTCATCTTCTTTATTTTTTCCGGCTTCTTTATTTTTTTCAATTTCAGCACTCACTAAAATTCCTCCTGTATCATTCATTTATCATCTGTTGTCTGCACTCTAAGCTGCTTTTTTACTTTTCGATAATTATTTATTTCTTTCTCTGTACTCCTATGGTTTTTCTTTTGCCTTTTCTTGTGCGTGAATTAGTCTTAGTTCTCTGCCCGCGTACAGGCAGCCCTTTTCTATGACGTATCCCTCTGTAACTGCCTATATCCATAAGACGCTTAATATTCATGGCAACATCACTTCGCAGGACTCCTTCAACTTTGCAATCTTTTTCAATAATAGTTCTCATTCTGTTTACTTCTTCATCGGTTAAATCTTTAACACGTTTATTAATATCTATATTAGCTTTCTTAATTATTTCATTAGAAAGTGAAATCCCAATACCATAAATATAAGTTAATGCAATTTCAATTCTTTTATTCCTGGGTAAATCAATCCCCGCAATCCTGGCCATTTATTTTCTCCTATTTATTTGTAATGAGCAAATATCATATCATTATTTTCACTCATTGCTCATCACTCATCACTCATTGCTCATTGCTTGTTTATATCTTTTACTTACCTCTGTCTCTGCTTATGTCGCGCATTTTTACTGCATATAACCCTTAAGACTCTGTTTCTTCTTACTACTTTGCAATTTTCACAAATCGGTTTCACGGATGCTCTAACCTTCATTTTATAATCCCCCATATCTAAAACAATTCAAAATTTAAAATTCAAAAATAAAAATAATGTATATATACAATTTACTTAAACCTATAAATAATACGTCCCCTTGTTAAATCATATGGAGATAACTCTATAGTTACTTTATCCCCGGGCAAAATTCTGATAAAGTTCATTCTCATTTTACCTGAGATATGAGCAATTACCTTATGGTTATTCTCTAGTTCTACTTTGAACATTGCATTAGGTAAAGATTCTAAAACAGTTCCTTCAACTTCAATCGCATCTTTTTTAGACATTTTAAATCACCGGTTACCATGTTATTAAGGTATTTTTTAGCTATTACAATTTTATTTTAATTTAATTTAATTTTGTTAAAATACATGGGCCATCTGTCGTAATAGCAACAGTATGTTCAAAGTGACATGAAAGACTGCCATCTTTTGTTACCACAAATTTGGAATCTGCGGGGGTTCATGCATTTTTGTTCCAATTCCATGTCCCACAAAATCTCTCACCGGAGAAAATCCAAACTTTTCCACATAACTTTGTATTGTATATGATATATCAAAAAGCCTGTTTCCTTCTTTTGCCTGCTCAATACCTAACTCTAAAGATCTTTTTGTTACATCAATAAGTAATGAAGCTTCGCTGGAAATATCTCCGACCGGGAAAGTTGCTGCTGCATCACCATAATAACCGTCTTTTAGAACTCCTACATCTATACTGATGATATCTCCGCTTTTAAGAATCCTGTTTTTACTTGGTATCCCATGAACAACTTCATTATTTATTGAAGTACAAATCCCATGATTATATCCCGGTACTTTTTTAAAAGCCGGAACTGCATTTTTTTTAATTATATAATCTTCGGCAAAAGAATTTAATTCTGCCGTAGTTATACCCGGACGGATCAATTTCCCCAGCTCATTTAATAATACAGCTGTAATTTTTCCGCTTACGAGCATATAGTCTATCTCTTTTTGAGATTTTATTGTTATCATATTTCATCAAGATAACCTGTAAGAGAGGTAAAAATACAATCCATATCTGCTTCCCCGTTAACTGTCTTGAGAATTTTTTTATTATTATAATAATCTTTAAGACTTTCCGTTTGTTCCTTATATACTTTTAATCTGTTAATAATTGTTTCCTCTTTATCATCCTGGCGCTGATAAAGCTCACCCTGACATACATCACATATACCGTCTTTTTTAGGAGGTTGAAAATCAACATGATACCCCCTGCCGCATTTCCTGCAAATTCTTCTGCCTGACAGTCTTTTTATCAG
Source organism: Candidatus Desantisiibacteriota bacterium (assembly GCA_016209155.1). Lineage (GTDB taxonomy): Bacteria > JACRDZ01 > JACRDZ01 > JACRDZ01 > JACRDZ01 > JACQWU01. Next base: position 3,125 of record JACQWU010000183.1, read on the forward strand.
TATTTTATCATTTACTTCAAAACTTATTACAGCTTCAATTTTTTTCCGCTGTAATTCCAATATCTTATTAAGCTCTTCTGCCTGACTTAAAGTACGAGGGAAACCATCCAGTATGAATCCGTTTCCGCAATCTTTTTTTTCAATTCTCTCTTTTATAATATCTATCACAACATTATCAGGCACTAAAAGTCCTGTATTCATATATTCCTGGGCTTTTAAACCTAAAGCTGTTTTATTCGATACTGCTTCTCTTAAAATATCTCCTGTCGAAACTTGAGGGATATTATAGCGTACACCGATTTTTTTTGCCTGCGTTCCTTTTCCGCTCCCTGGAGCTCCCAGTAATATAAGGTTCATTATTTGATAAATCTCCTTATCTTTAGTCTCCTGTATTTGATGACTTATCCTTTTTCATGAAACCATCATAATGCCTCATTAGAAGGTGTGATTCTATCTGTTTCATTGTATCAATAGAGACTCCGACTAAAATAAGCAAAGATGTTCCGCCAAAATAAAACGGAATATTAAAAAATCTTCCAAGAAAAATAGGCATTATAGCTATAAAAGCAACAAAAACCGCACCGACAAGTGTTATTTTACTTATAATATCTTCAATATATTCTGCTGTGGAATTACCCGGTCTTATCCCGGGTATAAAACCGCCTGATTTTTTCAAATTTTCTGCTATATCAACAGGATTAAAACTAATTGCTGTATAAAAAAAACAGAAAAATATTATAAGCGGAGCATAAAGAATAACATACAAAGGTCCATCCGGTCTTAAATATTCCGCAATTCTATTAATAAAAGGATTTTTTGCAAATTGCGCTAATGTTCCCGGGATAATAATTATTGAAGAGGCAAAGATAACTGCAATTACTCCTGATTGATCTACTTTTAACGGTAAATGAGTACTCTGTCCTCCATAATTTTTTTGTCCGATTACTCTTCTTGCATATTGTATTGGAATTTTGCGGTAACCTTGCTCCACATAAACAACAAGTGCAATCAAAAGCACAATAATTAGCAATAGAAAGATAACTGTAAAAAGCTTCATTTCACCTGACCGCACCAAAGCAGCAGTTTTCCAGAAGTCCATCGGGATTTCCGCAATAATACCGGACAAAATAATTAAAGATACCCCATTCCCTATACCTCTTTCAGTAATTTGCTCTCCCAGCCATACAATGATCATTGTGCCTGCTGTAAAAGTCACTATTGTAATTAGACGGAAAAAGAATCCCGGATATTTCACAAAAACCATTCCCCCTGACCCGGCAGACATCTTTTCCAGTCCAATAGCCATAAATAAAGACTGCACAATACACAAAAATATTGTTAAATAGTGTGAATATTGATTTATTTTTTTATGCCCGTCTGCCCCTTCTTTTGATAATCTTTCTAAAGAAGGAACAACAGCTGTTAAAAGCTGCATAATGATCGAAGCATTGATATACGGCATTACTCCCAGAGCAAAAATACTTGCTCTTTTCAGCGCACCACCGGAAAACATGTCAAACATGCCAAATAAAGTACCGCGAGCCTGATTAAAAAAATTTGTAAGCGCCTGACTGTTAATCCCCGGTGTGGGGATATGACATCCTAATCTATAAATAAGTATAACTCCGAGTGTAAAAAATATTTTCTTTCTTAGATCCAAAATATTAAATATATTTTTAATGTTATTGAACATTTAAGTATTATTCCCCTAATACAATAAAATTTTATTAAGCAAAGTAACTGATTTTATCTTATTTCTCAAGTATTTCGACTTTTCCGCCAGAACTTACTATCTTTTCCTGTGCACTTTTTGAAAAAGCATGCGCTTTAACTATTAAATTCTTTTTAAGTTCACCCATGCCTAAAATTTTAACTTTTAAATTTTTCTTTCTGATTATTTTTTTTTCAAATAAAACTTCGGGAGTAATCTCAATCCCTTTTTCAAAAATATTTAAATTTTCCACATTTACCGTCTGATACACTTCTCTAAAAATATTTGTAAATCCAAACTTTGGAACTCGTCTCATCAAAGGCATTTGTCCGCCTTCAAATCCGGCTTTTCTCGAATATCCTGATCTGGCTTTTTGACCTTTATGACCTTTGGTTGATGTTTTTCCATGTCCGGAACCGCTGCCTTTACCAATTCTTTTACGTTTTTTAGTACTACCAGGTTTAGGTTTTAATTCATTTGGTTTAACTGCCATAATTTTTTCCTATCTCCTTAACTTAAGTTAAGATTCTTTTACGCTTTATTTTACTTCTTCAATTTTCAATAGATAATTCACTTTATCAATCATACCTGAAATTACAGTAGAATTAATCTGAGTTACAGAACTACCGATTTTATGCAAACCTAAAGCTTTTATTGTATTTCTATGTTTTTCCCTGACTCCAATAAGGCTTTTAACAAGCGTAATTGTTATTTTTTTTGTTTCTTTTGACATATTTAATCCTTTAATTTCTAATTTTAGAGGCTGTTATTCTTCACGCTCAACGGATTTTTCTTCTTCCACAGCTTCTTTATCTTTTTCTGATGATAGTAATTTTTTATAATCCTCTTTACTTTTTAACATTTTCAAAGCAGTAATTGTAGCTCTTACTGCATTCAATGGGTTGTTTGATCCTATTGACTTAGTAAGTACATCCTCAAGTCCAACCATTTCGAGTACAGCTTTAACAGCATATCCGGCAATTATTCCGGTTCCTTCTCCGGCAGGTTTTAAAAGTACTCTGCCTGCACCATAATGACCTAATACTTCATGAGGAATAGTTGTTTTGTTTACGGAAACTTTAATTAAATTTTTTCTCGCATCCTGAATAGCTTTTAATATAGCTCCTGCAACTTCGCGTGATTTACCATAACCATCACCGACATAACCTTTCCCGTCACCCACAACTACCAGTGCAGTAAAGCTAAATCTACGACCGCCTTTAACAACTTTTGCAACACGATTAATTTTTATTACTTTATCTTTTAAATCTAATTCATCCGGATTAATACGATCCAAGTTATACCCCCCATAAATTATGTTATTAAAAGGTTAACCCTTTTTCTCTTGCAGCATCTGCCAGAGCTTTTATACGGCCATGATATAAAAATCCGCCTTTATCAAAAACCACCCTTTTAATTCCCATATCAATAGCTTTTTGGGCTATTGCCGCGCCGATAAGCTTAGAAGCGCTAATATTTTTACCTGATTTAGTTTCCTTCTTCATTTCTGCATTCAATGTTGAAGCAGAAACCAGTACTCGGCCTTCTACATCATCTATCAATTGTGCATATATATACTTTGTACTGCGAAAAACATTTAGACGAGGAATTTCTTTATTTCCTGAAATCTTTTTTCTTACCCTTAAATGTCTTTTCTTACGGCTTAATTCTTTAAAATTTTTACGCATAGTTAAACCTCTCTATATCTCATTCTTATTACTTGTGAATTTTATCCATACCATGATTTCAAATCAAATAAAACTTATTTCTTTGCAGACTTACCTGCTTTCCTTTTTATATATTCGCCGCTTATTTTAATTCCTTTTAATTTATAAGGATCCGGAACTCTTAAAGATCTTATTCCAGCGGCAACATGTCCCACTTTTTGTTTATCGATTCCGCTTACAACAACAACACCTTGTTCTTCCAATTTAATTTCTATTCCCTCAGGAATATCAAAAATAACAGGATGTGAAAATCCCAATTGAAATGTTACTTTTTTCCCTGTTATTTGCGCTTTAAAACCAACTCCCGATATTTCCAGTTTTTTCTGAAATCCTTCAGTAACACCTATTATCATATTATTAATCAAATTTCGTGTCAGCCCGTGCAATGCTTTATAAAAATTTGTATTATCTGACCTTTCAACTTTAATAATGTTACCTTCTTTGGTAATCTTAAGATTCTTATTGAAAACCTCTTTCAGCTTACCTTTTTTACCTTCAACAGTCAATTCGTTTCCAGCCATTATTTCAACTTTAACCCCACCGGGTATTTCAATGGGTGACAATCCAATCCTCGACATAATTTCCTCCTGACACAAATAAATTTCAAATTATAGTGCAAAATTTATTGTAATCTTCAATTTATTTATACCATCGTCATTTTTTTATTTTGACAATACCTTACGAAAAAGCACTACCATATATAACAAATTACTTCTCCACCAAGATTTTGTTTTCTAGATTCTCTATCTGTTTTTATACCTCTTGATGTTGATATAATCGCAGTCCCCAATCCATTTAATACTTTTGGTATATTATTAGACCGACAATATATTCTTCTACCGGGTTTACTGATTCTGACTAATTGTGTTATAACTTTTTCTTTATTTGTCCCATACTTAAGATATACCCTTACCATTCCTTGCTTTCTATCTTCAATATATTTGTAATTTTTAATATATCCCAAATTTTTTAAAACTTTTGCAATCTCAATCTTTAATTTTGATGCAGGAATATCCACTTTTTCATGAAAAACATTATTCGAGTTTCTAATCCTGGTAAGCATATCTGCAATAGAATCTGACATCGACATAATAATTCACCTCCGAAATTTTTATATCCTTTTATGAATACAAAAATATAAAACAAATTTATTTTTCCGCATTTACTATAAATGCAACTTTACCTTTAAACATATAAAATAGATTACCAGCTTGCTTTTCTTACTCCGGGGATTAATCCTTCAAGAGCTAATTTACGAAAGCATATACGGCACATAGCAAATTTACCTATATATCCGCGCGCCCGGCCGCAAACCTTACATCTGTGGTATGCGCGTACTTCAAATTTTGGCTTTCTTTTGTTTTTTGCAATCCATGACTTTTTAGCCAAGACAACCTCCTTTTTAATTCTAAGGTTAAAACTTTATAACTTAAGATTTTCAATTCAAATTTAAAACTAACTAATCTTTTCTGAACGGTATTCCCATATACGCCAGAAATTCCCTTGCTTCTTCATCATTTTTAGCTGTTGTTACAATCACTATATCCATACCGCGAATTTCTGATATCTTATCATAATCTATTTCAGGAAAAATCAACTGTTCCTTAATACCAAGCGCGAAATTTCCTCTACCATCAAATGATCTGCCGGATATCCCCCTGAAATCTCTTATTCTCGGAAGAGAAACATTTACCAGTCTATCAAAAAATTCATACATTTTATTACCGCGTAATGTAACCATACAACCAACCGGAATACCCTGACGTATTTTAAATGCCGCTATTGACTTTTTAGATTTTCTTAGGACAGGGCGCTGACCGCTTATTGCAGCTAGTTCCTCAACCGCTGAGTCCATATTTTTTGGATCCTGCACAGCTTCACCAACACCCATATTAATAACTATTTTTTCCATGCGCGGGGCTTGCATTTTGTTCTTATATCCAAATCTTTTCATCATTTTTGGAATTACTTCATCTATATATTTATTTTTCATTCTTGGGATATTCATACTTCCTCCATTGAATCCTGTGTTCTTTACTCAATCATTTCATTGCAAGCTTTGCAAATCCGTATTTTTTTTCCTTCTTCCGTTTTCTTATTTCCTGTGCGGGAAGGACGATCACATTTAGGACATACCAGACTTAAATTACTTGTACTTATAGATGCTTCTTTTTCCACAATACCGCCTTCCTGGGAACCTCTTTCACCTCTTTTAACTCTGGTGTGTCTCTTTATTATATTTAATTTTTCTATAACAGCTCTTTTTTTCTCAGGGTTTATACTTAATACTTTACCTGTTTTACCTTTTTCCTTACCTCTTAAAACTATTACAGTGTCATCTCTCTTTATATGAATCTTTTCTGGTAACATCTTTCCTCCCGGCTATCAAAAATTAACCACAGAGACCACAGATAAACCTTTAAATATTGAGTTAGAAGTATTTTAGCATACCTCGCTCTGTGTCCTCAAATTATTAATCTTTTATCCCATTTTTTGCATTTCCACATTAAAAAGATTAACCATAGAGTGCACAGAGGATTTAATAAATTTTAAATAGTTTTTCTCAGTGTTCTTTGTGGCGCAATTCTTTTTTCTGTGGTTCATTTTTTATATCCTTTTTTCATAGTAACTCAAACAACTTCCGGAGCAAGCGAAATTATTTTTGTAAAATTCTTATCTCGTAATTCTCTGGCTATTGGTCCAAAAATCCGACTTCCGCGGGGTTCATTCTGATCATTAATAATAACTGCAGCATTATTATCAAATCTGATAAAAGAACCATCTTTGCGGCGTGATTCTTTAGTTATTCTTACTACAACAGCTTTTACCACTTCACTTTTTTTAACAGTACCTTCAGGATCTGCTTCCTTGACACTCGCTACAATTATGTCACCCAGTCTGGCGCATTGCTTATTGGCACTGCCCATTACT
>JACQWU010000183.1:9578-11497 GCA_016209155.1 Candidatus Desantisiibacteriota bacterium
TAGCACCGGTATTATCTGCTACATCTAAAACTGTTTGCGGCCGAATCATAAATAACGCTCCTATCGTAAATTTCAAATTTCAAATTACATGCCCCGATTTATTCCAATCTTCGGCTTATTTATATAACCTACTAATTCAAAATAATTTAATTCAATAATCTTTAAATAATATTTTTTCACTTCAATATTATTTATGGTAAGCTTCATGTTCTAAATTTCTTTAATAGTATTTTTCTCAACGATTTCGACTAATTTCCAGCATTTGTCCTTACTCAAAGGACGTGTCTCCACTACCCGTATAACGTCCCCTATTTTACTTTCATTTTTCTCATCATGCACTTTAAATTTAGAACTTTTTTTAATTATTTTGTCATAAAAAGGATGTTTAACGAGACGATCAACAATTATAGTTCTGGTTTTATCCATTTTATCACTGATAACTTTACCCTGTTTTTCCTTCTTTGTTGCTTTCATTAATTAATTCCTCCAGTATAATCTTAATCCTAAAGCTCTATATTTTAAGCACTTTTTTTATTCTTTAATTTGTTTTCGGTCAGCACGGTGAAAATTCTTGCAATTTTTCTACGCAAATCTTTTATATTATGCGTATTGGAAGTCCCGCCGCCAACTAACTGCTGACATTTTAAACCAAAAAGTTTCGCTCTTGTACTTTCAAGTTCCTTACTTAATTCTTCAAAAGACATATCTCTTAATGCTTGGATTTTATTTGGTTTCATTTATTTCACCTATAATTTTTCTTTTAATAAATCTACTTTTTATCGGCAATTTATGTGAAGCTAAACGCAAAGCTTCCTGTGCAACTGATTCTGTTACTCCGCCTATCTCAAAAAGCACTCTTCCCGGTTTTACAGGAGCCACCCATGATTCAGGAGCACCTTTACCTTTACCCATTCGGGTTTCTGCCGGCTTTTTTGTAACCGGTTTGTCCGGAAAAATTCTAATCCATATCTTTCCGCTTCTTTTTATAAATCTTGACATTGCTACACGGGCAGCTTCAATCTGTCTTGCAGTAATCCAATATGGATCCAATGTCTGCAGCCCATAATCCCCAAAATTAAGTACATCTCCACCTTTAGATTTCCCTTTTAAACGGCCTCTTTGTGCTTTTCTAAATTTTACTTTTGCAGGCATTAGCATAATTTACTTCTCCTGAATAAACATTATATCAAATTTTAAATTCTATATTTTTGCTTTTATTTAGTAACTGCTTCACTATGATTTGACTTTTTTGACTCATTACTTTTAGTTTCCGGTTTACCGGTTTTAGATATAAAATTCTCATTAATTTTATCTTTAAATATTTCACCCTTGAAAATCCAAACCTTAACACCTATCTTCCCATAAACAGTCATTGCTTCCACTATTGCAAAATCAACATCAGCTCTCAAAGTATGAAGAGGAACACGCCCTTCCATATACCATTCTGTCCGGGCAATTTCAGCTCCGCCAAGACGGCCTGAGCAGGATATTTTTATTCCCTTTACTTTACTCTTCATTGCTAATGCGATTGATTTTTTCATCGCTTTTCTGAATCCAATACGTTTTTCCAGCTGTCTTGCTATTCCTTCACCAACTAAAACAGCGCTAAATTCAGGATTCTTAACTTCATGTATATTAATATTAACTTCTTTCCCTACAAGTCCGCGTAAATCTAAACTTAATTTTTCTATTTCACTGCCCTTTTTTCCTATAACTATACCCGGTCTTGCAGTAAAAATAGTTACTTTTACCTTCTCTGCCGCTCTTTCTATCAAAATTTTTGAAATTCCGCCAAATTTCAATTTATCCTGTAAAAAACTCCGTATTTGTAGGTCTTCATGTAACATTTTGGCATAATCTTTTCGGGCATACCATAAAGAATCCCATGTTCTTGTTATGCCCAATCTAAAACATTTTGG
>JACQWU010000033.1:0-10499 GCA_016209155.1 Candidatus Desantisiibacteriota bacterium
TGTTATCCCGTCAGTATCATAAACTTGACCATATATTATACCTAATCTTTTTATTCTAAAATTTACATTTACTAAATTTTTTCCGGGTTCTAAAATAACCTGTTTTTCAATTTGTTTAGGATCTTTTCTAAAAGTTATTTTTGACTCAAAAGTATCAATTAAAACCATTTTATAAGTCCCAGGAGGTACCATATTTATGACGTAATTGCCATTTCTATCAGTAACTGATGAAAATGCATCTATTCTGCCTTTTACTTTTATACGATAGTTTCCACTCAGATCTGTTAACCCTACCGCAACCCCCTCCATCCCTTTTCCTAATTTTTCATCATATACGTTCCCCGATATACTCCCATAAACTTCTGCATAAATATTTTGTGACGCATTGAAAATACAAATTAGGAACACAAAAATTAATAATATTTTATTTACTCTATTCATTATTATCCCCCTCCAAACAAATTTAAATTTTTTCTATAATCTCATTTATCTTCAATTCTTTTTTATCCTCTTTCATCTTAAGCTTTATATGAATCGAACCTTTTCCTTTTATTTCGCTTAAATCATATATAAACAATTTCCAATTACCCTGCTCTATTTGCTTTGTTGGTAAAGAATTAAAAGCTTCCTGATTTTGAGAATCAATTGGGATCATTAATATGCGATAATTTCGCGACATTTTTTCATCCGGTCTGGTTTTTAATCCAAAATGTAATTCTGTGTTATTAGATATATTATTTTTGGTATGCAAATGCGGTAATCTCTTCGTTTTATAACTCATCCAAAATGAGTATTTTTTATCACCTTTTAATGCTTCTTTAAAATACACATCAAAATTTATATATACTTCTATATTCTCATTCTCTGCTTTGTATATACTTATTGTGCTGTCAAATTTGCTAATAATATTACTATATTCTATATCATATAAATCCTTCTCATCCCATAATGCACCTGATGAAGAAATATTAAATTTATCTAAACTAAATTTCTCACCATAAGTACTTACCTCCACGTAATCTGTAATTTTAATATACTCGGGATGAAATTCATAAATTTTGCAGTAAAGATCGAATGTATAATATGGGTATTCTGTTGTCTCTTTTTGTTCTGTAGCTTTAACTAATATAGTATTAAGTAAAATCATTATGCAAGTACTAAATATTAGAAATTTTATCTGTCGCATCTTGTCCCCTCGATAGACTTGACAAATTCAAATACCTTGCTCACATTTACTATTTCAAATTATTTGACCAGATGTAATATCATTTATTTTGGAATATTTTTATATATTAATCCCAAAATATTGTGCATGTCAATATATTTTTCGACAAATTAACATAGTCTCTGGGATTACAAAGGCATGTAAAATGAAGAACCCTGCGGCAGACCGCAAGGTATCTTCTGTCTCTCTTTGAAATTCTTTATTATTTATTTTAGTGCCAATTCATCCCTGACTTAAAAGGCTTACGTATTAATGGCATTTCAGATAAAGGGGTTACCTATTTAGAGCAATTTAAACATTTCGAAAAAAAACAAAAAGGAGGGATTAATTTATGCTACCATCAAAACTTTTTTTAAATTCTCTTCAAATAATTTAATCATATTTTGAATAGCAGCAACTTCTTTTTCATCAAAATATTTTCCCCGCATTGAGAACACACATTGGCTGGAATTTTTTCAATAAAAAGGTGATACCCTTTTCTATCAACCGTATAGGAAACCGTTGACTTTTCCATTTCACTATTACACAATAGACACTTCGTCTTTTTCTCCTTACTTTAAAATCATCTTCCAATTTTTTTAAAGATGGGATATATGCTGTTATTATAGTATTTTCTAATATACATAAACGGAGCAATGTAGTTTGCGATATTTTCCAATAAAATTTTATCTTTTTCATTAAATTTTGTTTCCTTATTGGCAACAAAAAAATTTCCCAAACATTCGTCTTGATAAATAATGGGAACAGCCAAAGCTCCATTTATTTTAATATTATTATCAATCTCAAAAAGAATATGATTTGAATACAGACTTATTTTCTCTATCATTGCTATACTCCAGATACTGTCCCACATCCTAAGAGGTACGATATAATTCTTTATAAGGGTTTGTTTTCTGCAGGTGTATTTAATAATAGAAGGACATACAATTGCTCCTTTCTTATCAATATACCCAAAGATCCCAAATTTGCTTTGCATCATATTTAAAATTATACCAAGTACATTGTTGTAGATATCATCATTTGTAATTTTAGGAAAATGTTCAATAATATATTTTTTTAAAATAATATCCGGCTCCTGCTTTTTATATTCAATATTTTTTTTACTTCTGTAAACTGAATTATTATCAAAGCAGTTTTTATCTCTTTTTAACATTATCATTATTAATCCTTTCTTATAAATAGGTAATATAAAAAATTAACCACAGAGAAAACCTCAGAGTAATCCCTTTATTTTCTCTGTGAACTGTGGTTCATTCTTTATATAAATACAGAAGATCCCCGGCGGTCTCTGCCGCATGGTACTTCATAAAATTTGTATTCCAAGCCAAAATTTTTTTTGTGACAGAGAAAAAGATAAATACATCAAATGATCACTATAAGGGGAGGCTATTAATTCTGTTCCCTTCATTGATTTTGGCAATGATATTTTCCCTTTTATTGAATTATTATCCATTCTTGCTACGATATCGGCCGCAAGGATATTTGACATTTCACTTACAAAATAATGCATGCAATCACTGTCAAAATCAATTTCTACTTTTCCGAACTTTCTGGCGGCTTCAATGGCAAAATTACTTGGGAATCCGAGTAATATCGAACAATCCGGTTCATTCATAATCGAACAAATTCCAATTATACTGCTCGCAATTATATCCGGTTCTTTTTTTATAATTCCATGATATTCCGGTTGGGTCCCGCAGGATGGAGTTAGCGTGGAAATTACTGCTTCTTTTGTACTTTCAATTATTTTGGAGTAGATATGGATATCACTCATAAAATTTACAAATTTTTTAAAACATTCTTCACTTTTGTTTTTTAATATGGCAATATCCTTAATAAAAATTTTTATTTCCTCATTTCCAATAGAAATTTTGTCATTTTGATACATATTTAATCCTCCTTTTAAATAAAATTTTAATTATCTATTAATAATTTTACATATATTTAAAAAAAGCACAACGTTGAAAGAATGGGTATAAAGTGGGTATCAAAATTACATAGTGAAAGAGAAAAAATGAGGAATTTCGAACTGATAGTAAGTTCAAATATTTAATTAGTACTACAGGCTAAACAAAAACGTGAAAAAAACATAAAAAATCTTCATTTTTTGCATTTAAAATATTGTTTCAGTATTTTTCGGTGATCAAAAGCTATTTTTTCAGGAAGATTTTTTGCCGTGAAAATTTTCGCATCCTTTGCATCATCACCCGCTTTCGGGTATCCGTAGGCTTTGGCTATAAATACTGTTGTTATAGTGTGATGATAGGGATCTCTTCTCGGACTGGAATAAGTATGGAACTGTGCAATAAGCTTAACTTTTAAACCTGTTTCCTCTTTTGATTCACGTACCGCGCAATCTTCCAGCGACTCTCCATATTCAACAAAACCGCCGGGGATTGCCCAATATCCTTTTGGACGATTTTTTCTTTCTATAAGAATTATTCCTGTTTCCTTCGAAGGTGTAACACACTCAATAATAACATCAGCTGTAGGCAGAGGATTGACATATTTTTCTATACGCGTTTTACAATGAGGACAATAAATATATTTTTTCATGTTTTTCCTTGCTTAATCAACATTAATCCTTGTCCACTCATTATCAATCTTCCGGTAAAATCCCTCAAGCTTAAGCTTTGCCAGCTTAAATTCTTCATCCAATTTGTTCAAAAAATCGCTGTCAAACTCAATTGCCAGACCGCAATCTGTGGTTATTTTTCTGGGTTTTATTATGGTTTTATTTTTTATTTTCAATTTTTTAAAAATTTTTTCCGCAGATAAAGTATGATATGTGGTAAAAAAAACCGCAAGAAATTGCATAAGTACTACCTATAAAAAATTCACAGGATTATTTAAATATTCTTTAAATTTTTCCAATCCCTGAATTGTGCTGGTTTCAATATTCTGTTGTGAAATTTCATATGAAAGCAGTTCATCACGTTCAATAAGAGCATTAAATATATCTTCCAGAGAAAAAGCTTCATGATTATTTAAAAATAAAAAATCAAATATTTTTTTATTTAATATACATGTATTGGCATATGTATACATTATATCTTCATTTAAATTTGTATTAATAAAATTTTTTACTTTTTTATTTTCAACTGTCACATTGCCATTTGTGCCAAAACGGTTATTCCTATACATAAACATAAGTCCCTGATTTTTATTTTTTATAAAATACTGCATAATACCTTTATAATTAATAGGAAAATATGAATCCCCTGAAATCACATAAAACTCATCATGAAGATATTTATATACACTTTTGATTACCCCTCCGGTCCCAAGCATGGAATCCTCAATATTAGTACATCTCAAATTTACTCCGAAATCCTGACCTTTATAAAAATAATAATTAATATTCGCACCAAGATTGCCGGTACATACAATAATATTATCTATCCCGTAATCTTTTAACAGCTCAAACTGATATTCCATAAACGGCCTGCCTTCTACATCCATTAAAGAATCAGGAATACTAAGGTTTAGACCGGGCTTCCAGCCGGCCATAATTAATGCCTGCATAAAAAATACCTCCCTGGTTAATTCGTATTTTTAGGTATTTAGACTGAAGGCTGAAGGTTATTAGTTATTACACCTAAAAGCCTTCCACCTTCAGCCTATTCATCTAAATATTTACACTAATAATTTAACAGGGCGCCTTTTGCGCCTGATGTTACTTTTTCTGCATAACGCGCAAGATAACCTGTTTTAATTTTAGGTGCCCGCGGCTTCCATTTTGAAAAACGTTTTTTAATCTCTTCATCGGAAAGTTTAACATTAAGTTTTCTTGCCGGAATATCAATTTCTATTAAATCACCGCTGCGTATAACCGCAATAACTCCGCCTTCCATTGCTTCCGGTGAAACATGCCCGATAGCAGCTCCGCGCGTACCGCCTGAAAATCTTCCGTCTGTAATCAGCGCAACATCCTTATCCAGCCCTACTCCGCAGATGGCAGATGTAGGGGCAAGCATTTCTCTCATTCCCGGACCGCCGCGGGGACCTTCATAACGGATAACCAGCACTTCGCCTTTTTTTATTTTATTTCCCAATATAGCAGAAACTGCTTCTTCTTCAGATTCAAATACACGTGCAGGTCCAGTATGAAACAGCATCTCATGCGCCACAGCCGATTCTTTTACGACACTTCCGGAAGGAGCAATATTCCCGAAAAGAGCGGCCAATCCTCCTGTTTTATGATACGGATTATCAAGAGGACGAATAACCTCCCTGTCCAATACCTTAATATCTTTTAAATTGTCCTTCCATGTTTTGCCTGTAACCGTTAACTCCTGCATCTTTATCAATTTCCTGCGCGTAAGTTCTTTCATAATCGCATATACTCCTCCTGCTTCATATAAATCCTCAAGATGATGAATCCCCGAAGGTGAAATAGATGCTATATGAGGAACTTTTACGCTTATTAAATTAAGCATACTCAAATCAAATTTAACACCAACTTCATTGGCAATAGCCGGAAGATGCAAAGAAGTATTGGTTGATCCTCCAAAAGCCATATCTAAAACTAAAGCATTATGAAATGCCCCCGGAGTGAGTATATCTTTTGGTCTTATATCATTTTTAACAAGTTCGAGTATCTTACCTCCGGCATTTTTAGCAAGACGGATGCGCTCCGCATAAACAGCAGGTACTGTCCCATTTCCGGGAAGAGCTATGCCAAGGGCTTCACAAAGACAATTCATTGAATTCGCAGTAAAAAGCCCTGCGCATGACCCGGGTCCGGGACAGGCGCAATCTTCCAGTTCAGCAAGATCATCCATAGACATTTTTTTTGTTTTAACTTTTCCAACAGCTTCATAAACAGTTATAAAATCCACGGCTTTATGACGGAAACTGCCGCTTAACATGGGTCCGCCGCTTATAAAGATACTCGGGATGTTAACTCTTGATGCACCCATAAGCATGCCCGGAGTAATTTTGTCGCAGTTAGGAACAAACACCAGTCCGTCAAAAGGATGCGCCATTGCCATTGCTTCAACTGAATCCGCAATAAGCTCGCGGCTTGCAAGCGAATATTTCATACCCTGATGCCCCATAGCAATACCATCGCAAATCCCGATACATCCGAATTCAACAGGTGTCCCTCCGGCCATATAAATCCCTGCCTTAACTGCTTCAACGATTTTTGACAGATGTATATGCCCCGGAATAATCTGGTTATAGGAATTAACAATCCCGATTAAAGGACGTGAAATTTCCTCATTGGTATATCCCATTGCTTTAAATAATGAACGATGCGGAGCTTTTTCCAGCCCTTTTTTCATAATATCGCTTCTCATAAAATTCGACCTCCTGTTTCACTCTTTATTTGATCTAAATTTTCCATATTAAATAAATGCTAAAATAAAATATATATGTATCTAAATAAGTTGTCAAGTATTTTGATATTTTTTGAAATTTTATGGTGAAATTTTAATACAGGAGTATCCCCAAAAATAATACGGGATTATAATCATGGGAAAAACCTTCCACAAAAAATCGGATATGGTGCCATGTGCTGTATTTTTAGCATATGACGAGATTTTTTTGCAGTAGAATATTTTCCCTCGGCGGGGAGAAACACATTTTTCGGAAGGACCGGATTATTTATTACCTATAAATTACATTTAACGATTTACATTTCTATCTCTGTTTTTGGGCATTAATTTTGTAATCGGTCAGAAGGTGTGAAAAAATTGAAAATATAAAAACAAAAATTTCCATCTTGAATTTTTGGTAGGGGTTCGATTCATCGAACCCGTTTACGGGCTTGATAAATCAAGCCCCTACAATATTAAATTTTCATTTTTTATCGAGATAGGGAATTCTGATATAAAAAACGCGTTTTTATCAATTTTTTCACACCTTCTTAAGTTATTGGATGGAGGAAAATAATTGATTCTTGATTGTCATTGCAAGCGAGTGAGCCAAAACCCAGAGTGAAACGAAGGGGAAGCAATCTCAATGGGAGATTTGATATATGAAAGATACCGCTATTATCGATATTCAATTTATGATAGAGTTTTAATTGATTATTGATAAATGTGTCCAAATCTTCTTCGAGTGTTCGGAATCTTTTGGAAAGCTTTTTTAAATCTTTTTCAAACTCTTGTACTTTCTTGATATCGTTAAATATCTTCCCCATTATAACTCCTTACGGAATATTCAGAAGTACGATAGAAAACAGATTCATAATTAATTTGTTGATTATCTTCAGCAGTTAACCATGGGACATCATTGTGAGAATATTTACTTATTTCTGAAGCATTTTTTTTTTTTATTCTGTCTAATACTTCATCAATCATTTCAATTTCATGACCTTTTAATTTTGCTAAATCCGGCTTTCTTAATGGCAGATATTTCCTCTGCGGATATTGAAAATATTTGTCATTAATTCTGACTAAATCCTTCCCCTCCATTTCGTTAATAATTTTACTGAATTCTTTTGGAGTCGGGCCAAAATGGTTTTTTATATATGTTGCACCAATCAATTGCTCTTCATATTTTTCGTAAAAATCAAAATCAATAAAATAAAGTAATTTATAAATAACAGTTTCTCCGATATTCGGTTTTGAACCAACTTTATTAAGTATGTATAATAAAACTTCCTTAAATTTTTCAATATTTTTCTGCGGAACACTTATCCGTATTTCACCTTTTGATTCTTCAACTTTTTCTTTTTTCTTTTCCAATATCACGTTAATATCTTGTTTTAAATCCAAAAGTACATCTGTGCTTATATTAAAAATTTTCGAAAACTTAGCAATTTCTTCTGCACTTATTTTTCTGTCACCATTCTCAATTTGAGAAAGAGAAATTCTATTAATTGTTAATAATTCTGATAGTTGTTCTTGAGATAATTCAGCACTTTCACGAAGTTTCTTTATTTTTAATCCTATTTTTTTATTAAATATATCCATTTTATAGCCCCCCTTTAAACATAATAAATATATCATATGTTATATTTTAAGTCAAGAATATGTTATAATTTACAACATATTTTAATAAGAACTATATTCTTTAATACTCCTTAATTGGCCGGATTTGTCTTCGCTGCTACCGTTTTCATGAGGAGTAAATGTTGAAATTAGTTATTGACAATTAATAATTTAGTGTCAAAATATCATTATGGCTAAAGGTAATGATATTTAATGATACGCTCAGGGAAGAGGGATAGAGTTATGAATAAAAATGAAAATGACAAAAAAGTAGAATTTCAGGAAGCGGATATTCTTATAATCGGCGGCGGAACTGCGGGATGTTTGGCAGGTATTGAGGCCAGAGAAAAAAATCCCGGACTTTCTGTAATCATTATGGAAAAAGCTCATATCGACCGTTCAGGGTGCCTTGCGGCAGGGATGAATGCGATTAATGCCTATATAAATCCGGGAGAAACTCCTGAAAGTTTTGTAAAATATGTCCGCTATGATGCAATGGGTCTTGTCCGTGAAGATCTGATAAAAAGCGCTGCCGAAGAAATAAATTCAGTGGTTAAAAAAGTTGAAAGCTGGGGACTGCCGGTAAAAAAGAATAAAGATGGAGAATATTCACCGCGCGGAAGATGGAATATTCAGATTAACGGAGAATCTCTAAAACCTATTATTGCAGAGAAAGCGCGCAGTGCCGGAGCTAAAGTTCTTAACCGTGTTGCGGCAACAAATTTAATTATAAAAAACGGAAAAGTAATCGGCGCTTTCGGGCTCGGGGTAAGAGATATGAAATTATATGTCATAAAAGCCCGCGCGGTAATTGTATGCACAGGCGGGGCAAGCGGAATATACAAACCCAATAATGACGGATCCGCTCATCATAAAATGTGGTATCCTCCGTTTAATACAGGAACAGGTTATGCAATGGGAATCCGTGCAGGCGCTGAGATGACAAGTTTTGAAATGAGATTTATTGCTCTGCGGACAAAAGATGTGATAAGTCCTACGGGTACTCTTGCTTTATGATTCGGGGCAAAGCAGATTAACGCAAAAGGTGAACAATTTATGAAAACCCGTTACAGCCTTTTTGGCGGCGAAGGCGCTCCAACCTGTCTTCGGGTATATGGACCTACGATTGAAAATAAAGAAGGCCGCGGGCCCTGTTACATGGACACAAGGCATCTGAATCCCGGCGAAGTAAAAGCTCTTAAAAGCTCATATCTGGATATGTATCCGGGGATTGTTCTTTACTGGGCTGCAAACGGCATTGACCCCGGCAGGGAACCTGTCGAAATTTGTGGAACAGAACCCTATGTAACCGGCGGGCACTGCCAGGCAGGATATTGGATCGGCATAAATCGTCAAACTACTATTCCCGGGCTATATGCCGCAGGAGATGTTGCAGGCGGATATCCATATAAATTTGTCAGCGGATGCTGGGCGGAAGGGATACTTGCCGCGCGCGGTGCAGTTGAATATATAAAAACTCAAAAAAATATAAAATTTAATTTTGATAAAGAAATAAAAGATGAAAAAAATAGAATTTTTTCTCCTTTTGATCGTTTTAATAAAGAAGGAGAAGGAATTACCCCCGATGAAATGGAAGAAAGACTCCAGAAAATAATGGATGAATACGCGGGCGGAATAAGGACCTGCTATGAAATAAATGAAGAAAAATTGAACGTTGCGCGTAAGCATCTGGTCAGAATGAAAAAACAGATTACATATCTGATAGCAAAAGACAGTCATGAACTTATTAAAGCGCATGAAGTCATAGACCGGATAGAAGTTGCTTCCGTGCTGGTTGAACATTTATCATACCGCAAAGAAACACGCTGGCCCGGTTATACCACGCGCCTTGATTATCCTGAAAAAGATGATATTCACTGGCTCAAATTTGTTAACTCGGTAAAAGACAGCAAAACAGGAGAAATAAAAATAATCGAACGTCCGTATAAGAAAATAGTTTCGGACTGAAACTATTTTAGGTGAATAGACTGAAGTAGATAAGGCTTTTAGGTATAAATTTCTATTGCTAATATCCTTCAGCCTTCAGCCTAAATACCTGATTAAAAAATTGGAGAAAATAAAAATGAGTATTTTAATAGATAAAAATAAATGTACAGGCTGTAAGGGTTTAAAAGAACCAAAATGCGTGCAAAACTGCCCCGGAGATTTAATGGCTCTGGGAAAAGACGATAAATCATATATTCGTGAACAAAGAGACTGCTGTGACTGCATGGTATGTGTAAAACTGTGTCCTCATCATGCTATTATAACCAAATTACCCTATCAATTAGCAGATTACAAAGCAACTCTCGTCCCTATGGTATCAAAAAAAA
>JACQWU010000033.1:10520-18237 GCA_016209155.1 Candidatus Desantisiibacteriota bacterium
AATGGATATGCACTGATACCGAAGGAAAAGTTGAAGAATTTATTATTAAAACAAAAGAATGCGATTAAATTTAATTTTATTCCAAATTAAATTTTGCATTTTGAATTCAGCTTTTTTTAAGAAGTCGTAGTGGGATTTGCTGCTGTAGCTGCTGCGGCAGCTGCCGGTTTAGGTTTGGCAGCTCCCAGGGTTGTTATTTTTTCCGGAGCTTTATCAGCCGGAGGAGCTATTGTATATTCAGGTTTACCGGTAAAGTGTAAAAAAATATCCAGTATAAAAGAAAAACATGTATCAATCACTGATCCTATACCGCAGCTTATTCCCCCTGCAACACCGCCTATTAAAATACCATCTCCGAGATTGGAATCGATAGCAATTGTACTTACATAAATATCCTGGCTGTAAAAAAAAGAAAAAAAAGGATGATTTAAAAAATATGCAAAAAATCCGCCCAGGGTCATTCCGAAAAGTATTCCTCCGATGACACTCATAACATTACTGATAAATCTTTCAAAAAAAATTCTAATCTTACGTGTACGGGTTATTCCGCATATAAGCGAACCTAAAATTACGCCGGCAAGTCCGCCAAAAACACTGAAGATAATTGAATAGTAGATTACACCGGCTTTAATTTCTCCAAGTAGAATAGCTCCGTAAAAACCGCCAAAAATCCCACTTACTGTGGCTAAAGTCTCGATTATTCTCTCTCTTACAGTTTCAGCAAAGAGTTTTCTCTTACCAATCATTAGATCCTCCCGGGATTGTTTTTTCAATAAATGTTCTGGCTTGCTTTGCCCACTTACTGTTAAGATCAAGCTCAAGATATTTTTTAAAGCTCACCAATGCTTTTTCCTTTTCCCCCATCTTTTCATAACATATTCCAAGTCCGTAATAAGAAAAAGCAAATTTATTATTAATTTTTATTGTCTGCTCATACTCATACACTGCCTGATGAAACATACCTAATTTCCTGAAAACATTGCCCAGATTCTGATGTATTTCAGGAGGTCCGGGTTCCAGTTCAACTGCTTTTTGATATTCGCTTAACGCGCGCTCCATCTCCCCTTTTTCTTCAAATACCGCGCCAAGATTTTGATGCGCGGAAGCAAATCCCGGATCCAGTTCACATGCTTTTTCCAGTTCTAAAGCAGCTTCATCCAGTAAATTCTTTTCTAAATAAATAAGTGCCAGATTATAATATGCATTCACATAATAAGGATTAATCTCTTTTGTTTTTTTATATTCAAATATTGCGCTTTGAATCTGTTTTTTTTCACTAAACGCAACTCCAAGATTAAAATGAGCTGAGGCATAATTCTCGTCAAGTTTTATAGCTTTTTTAAATTCAACAATAGCTTCGTCAAAAAACTTCTTTGTAAAATGTTCAAGCCCTGCTGTCAAATGCTTAAAAGCATCTTCATTTTGAGTTTCATTCATACTATCCCGATCTGAATTTGTTTTATTTTTGTAGGGGTTCGATTTATCGAACCCGATAACTGGTTTGATAAATCAAGCCCCTACAATTAAAAAATAAGCATTCCATCAATTCCCCATCAGCTTTGTAAATTCCCTGAAAAGATAATCAGAATCATGCGGTCCTGGAGAAGCTTCCGGATGATATTGCACAGAAAAAGCAGGAATTTTTTTACACCTGATACCTTCCAATGTTTTATCATTTAAATTAATATGCGTAAGTTCCACATTATCCTTACTAAGAGAATCTATATCAACGCAGAAACCATGATTCTGAGCTGTTATTTCCACTTTCTGAGTCTCTAAATTTAACACCGGATGATTACCGCCCCGGTGTCCAAATTTTAGCTTATATGTTTTCCCTCCCAGGGCAAGTCCCAATATTTGATGTCCGAGACAAATCCCGAAAATAGGTTTTTTACCCAACAACTTACTTATATTTTTTATCGCATATGTTACAGCAGAAGGATCACCGGGTCCATTGGAGAGAAAAATTCCGTCAGGATTCATTGCCAGTACTTCTTCAGCGCTTGTCTCGGCTTTTACAAGCCGCACATTACAATCATGGGAAACAAGCCGTTCGATTATATTATATTTTATTCCATAATCATAAGCCGCCACCCTGAATTTCGCATCTTCCCTGCCCCATAAGGTTTTTGGTTCACCGGTAACTTCTTTAACAAGGTCCTGTCCGATAATTCCCGGTGAGCTGTGTATTTTGTTCAATAATGAATCTTTATTGAAATCCAAAGTGGAAATAATTCCCTGCATTGCCCCGCGGATACGGATATGCCTTGTGATAGACCGTGTATCTATACCTTCAATTGCTATAATATTATTTTCAACCAGATATTCATGAAGACTGCAATTAGACCGCCAGTTACTGCAAATTTTCGAATATTCCTTAACAATAAGTCCCTTTGCAAATATTTTTCTTGACTCAACATCTTCCTTATTTATACCGTAATTACCGATAAGAGGATAAGTCATAGTAACGATTTGTCCGTAATATGAAGGATCAGTAATAATTTCCTGATACCCTGTCATACTGGTATTAAAAACTACTTCCCCGACACTTTCTCCATGCGCTCCGAATGCTTTCCCTTCAAAAAAAGTACCATCTTCCAGTACAAGATATGCTTTCATTTATATCCTCTATAAAATTTTATGAAGAACCCTTTAATGGCACTTCCAGATAATATCGCGAAGCGATACCTTAATTTTGACTTTTAATTTTTGTATTTTGCATTAATTTTATATTATGCCATAGCTGATATTTTATGTCAATATTGATTGCTTTTTAATATAGAATATAGTAAAAATAGAAATATACTTCAGCCTTCTGTCTAAATACCTGAATTAATTCAGGTAAATAGACTGAAGGGAGAAGGTTTTTAGGTACTGGTTAATATCCTTCAGTCTTCAACCTAAACACCTTAATAACTGCACCCGGAGTTATATATGAGAATAGGATTGTCATTTATATTATTTTTTACAATATTCATAACTATTTATGGCGGGGTACATTATTACATTTTTTCAAATATTGTAAAACTTATAAAATTATCTTTAAAATTAAAAATTATTTTAGTTGTATTATTTATTTCCATGACTATTTCTATGCCATTAAGCAGGATTACTGAATATTTGTACCCGGATACCGGTAAAAAATTAACTTTGGCTTCATATATATGGATGGGGTTCATTTTCTATGTATTCATACTTTTTCTCATACGGAGTATATTATTATATTTAGAAAAAATAATAGGTATATTAAAAAGACAGGAACTATTCTTCATTAAAAATATCCTGTCAAATTCAATAGTCTTACCTTTAATTATCCTTTTATCAGTTATAACCTGCATATACTCATATAATGAGGCATTAGATATAAAAATAAATACTTTGCAAATACCCGATTATAGATCGCACCCGGTAAATATTATTCAAATTTCCGATGTTCATCTTGGAACTATTGTCGGGCATGAAAGATTATCAAAAATAATTTCGCTTATCAATGATGCAAACCCGGATATATTGGTAATTACCGGCGACTTGATTGATAGTGATCTGGACAATATTGATAAACTCTCCCCTTTGCTCTCAGCCGTTAAACCCCGATATGGCAAATATGCGGTTACAGGAAACCATGAATTTTACGCAGGCATAGATAAAGCTCAAAAGTTTTATAAAGATGCCGGAATAAAACTCCTGCGCGATGAAGTCGAAATTATTCCCGGAATTTTAAATATAATAGGAGTTGATGATCCAGCCGTTAAAATTATTGGAACAAATATTAAAAGAAAAGATATATATCAATTAACGAAAGAAACAGATAAAAAATTATTCACTCTGCTATTAAATCATCAGCCTAAAGATTTTGATATAGCAGAATCCCTTGGTGTAAACATGCAGTTGAGCGGGCACACGCATAACGGGCAGATATTTCCTTTTAATCTGCTGGTTTATATTTTCTATCATCCTGTTACAGGATTACATAAAATCAATAATGCCTTTTTATACATCAGTAAAGGTACGGGAACATGGGGTCCGCCCATGCGTTTTCTATCTCAACCTGAAGTTACATTAATAAAAATAACGGATAATATGAAACCTTGACAAACAGACTATTGTACAGTTAAAATACATTAATCTTAAAGATTATTTCCAGCACTTTTAGGAACAAAGGGCTATAATGAAACCGATAGTAGTTATTCCAACTTATAATGAACAGGAAAACATTCGTAAGTTGGTTGAAATCATACTCAAGCTTGAACCGCAGTTTTCAATAATAATCGTTGATGATAATTCACCTGACGGAACAGGGAAAATTGCCGATGAATTAAAAAACGAAAACCCTGGCAGAGTATATGTAATTCACAGGCCCGGAAAAATGGGACTTGGAAGAGCATATATAGACGGATTTAAATATGCTTTATCGCTTGATGCGGATTATATCTTTGAGATGGATGCTGATTTTTCACATTCTCCTGAAAAACTTCCTGTATTCTTAAAAGAAATGCAGGATGCGGATATTGTCATCGGATCAAGATATATAAATGGTGTAAGTGTAATTAACTGGCCTCTGCGCCGCCTTTTTTTAAGCGTGCTGGCCAGCTATTATGTCCGTTTTATAACAGGAATGAACTTACATGACAATACAACAGGTTTTAAATGCTTCAAGAGAAAAGTCCTTGAAAATATTAAACTTGATTCAATAGATTCAGACGGATATTCATTCCAAATCGAAATGAATTACAGAGCCATAAAAAAGGGATTTAAAATTAAAGAAGTCCCCATAATATTCATTGACAGACACAGCGGTTCCTCTAAAATGTCAAAAGCCATTATAAGAGAAGCAATTATTATGGTATGGAAACTCAAGTTTGGACTTTATAAAAAATAAAAAACCCCTTATTCCGATTTTTTTGTTTTATTACGCACTCCGAGTTCCTGGATTAAATTTGCCACAAGTCCGGTCCATCCGGTTTGGTGGCTTGCGCCAAGGCCTGCTCCCGCCCCGGGCTTTCCAACTACTGCTCCGAAAATAGCGCCAAGGAACGTCGCTCCCAAAAACCAGAGTACGCCAATGGCAAGGCCGACAGCAGCGCCTATCATCTACCTTAAAATCATCTCCCAGATATTGATTGAATTTTCGTAATGATTCGATTATCATATAGTTTATTGGGAGCCACACAGGCCCGCGCCAGTTGGAATTCCCGCCCATTAATTTTACATAATTAGATTCCGCTGGTTCATATTTAACTTGAAAATTCATATTATTAAGTTTTACATCATTGTTTTCAAGGTGGTATTTAGATAAGGATCTAATGCCAAAAGGGCTTAAAAATTCACTCTTGTTCAGCATTCGCCGCAGAATTTTAGGTAATTTTGTTTTGTCTACTATAGATATTGTTCCATTTATAATATCCGGAGCCTTATCAGTTATTACCTGACGTATCAAGTCCTCCATATTTATGTTCGCGTTGTCATCAATTAAATCTTTGCGATTTTTTGCAAACCAGCGCAAGAATCCATATAAATTATAAAATGAATTGGCATCCAGAACCTTTTGTTTTATTTGCTCAATAGCAAAAAGCGGAACAAGTCCGACAATAGAAAATACTTTTAATCTTCCGTAGGTATTGGCACAGTCCATAAAAAATCCCTCTTCATCATCCCAGAGACCATTATTGCCGATAGTATTCATTGATTTGCATATATACATGAAATGTGTAAGATATTTACGCAGGGAATCTTTATATTGAAACGCTGCTTTATTACCTTTTTTATCATTTGAATCTTTAATTTTCACATCAATAAGTTCGTTTGCAATTTTCATCATATTCAGGCAGAACATTGCCACCCATGCTGTTCCATCTGCCTGCTCAACTTTTTTCCCTGATGGATCTTTATCAAAAATGCGAATGTTATCTAAACCTAAAAAACCTCCTTCAAAAATATTATTCCCGTCATCATCCACTTTATTAATCCACCAGGTAAAATTCATATTGAGTTTATTAAAAACACGTTCAAGAAAAAGTGTGTCTCCCTGCCCGTATATCTCTTTTTCATTTTGATATACCTGCCATGCCGCCCATGCATGCACAGGCGGATTAATATTACAGAAATCCCATTCATATGCCGGTATCTGGCCGTTTGGATGCTGATACCATTCCATTACAAGCAATTCCAGCTGATGTTTGGCAAAATCCGGATCTATAATTGAAAGTGTGGTAGTGTGGAATGCAAGGTCCCATGCGGCAAACCATGGGTATTCCCATTTATCGGGCATTGAAATAACATCTTTGCAGTACAAATGAGACCAGCGTATCATTTTATCATCGTTTTGATGTTCATATGAAGGCGGCACCTTATCTCCATTCAGCCAGCGGTGTACTATAAGATAATATAATTGCTTGCTCCACAGCATTCCTGAAAAAGCCTGACGCTGAATCCGGCACATATCGGACTGATAAGCATCTTTGGTTTTATCATAAGGACAAATCGCGTCATAAAATTGATCCGCTTCCTGCGCTCGGCGCTCAAATGTAGAATCAAAACCATCAAATGGACTGGATAAAAGCCGGTCAGAAAGTCTCAATGTTACAACTTTACTTTCTCCCGGAAAAAGCTGCAGTATATAATAAGCAGATGCTTTTGTTCCAAGTTTTTGCGGATTTATTGTTAAGTTTGTGCCGCTTGAGATTATATAATCATTTATCCCGTCTTTTACAAATTGAGATTGATTATCCCCCCATCCAAAACGTTTAAAATTTGTTTCATTTTCAGTAAACAAAACATCATTGCTGTTAAAACAATACAACCATCGTTGTGCGAGTATAACAAAATCTTTATTTGTCAGTGGATCTAATCCTTTAATATCGGAGATTTCAATGGTTTGAACGTTGTTAAAATTATTTCTTAACTGTAAGGAAGGTTTTATATAATTATTATTCCAGCCCCATGTGTTGCGAAACCACAACGTTGGCAATAAATGTAAAGTCTTCGTCTCATTTCCCCTGTTGGTGATATTTATTTTAATAAGAATATCTTCAGGTGTATTTTTAGCATATTCAATTAAAACATCGAAATATTTGTTTTGATCCATAACACCTGTATCTATCAGTTCAAATTCAAGAGGATTTTTGGAATAACTGTTTTTAGTAAGAACCTCATATGGATATTCATAAGGATATTTATAAAGATATTTCATGTATGAATGTGTCGGAGTATTATCAAGATAGAAGTAATACTCTTTAACATCTTCTCCGTGATTACCTTCATTATTAGTCAAACCAAAAAGCCTTTCTTTTATGATTGGATCTTTACCATTCCACATGGCTATGCCAAAGCACAACAATTGCTGAATATCAGATATCCCCGCAATTCCGTCTTCACCCCAGCGATACACCCGTGAACGGGCATGGTCATGGATAAAATCATTCCACGCATTCCCGCTTTGCTTATAACATTCACGCACAGTTCCCCATTGCCGCTCACTTAAATATGGGCCCCAATGCCTCCATGTTTGAGTAATTCCATCACTTGTTAAACGTTTACGTTCTTCCGTATTATTAATTTTTTTGAGTTTATAATAATCTTGATTTGTCATTCTTAGTCCCTCCTATTTTTCAACTAAAATAAGAATACTGCGTTCATGCATAAGATAGAATTTATCAATTATGGTTTCTCTATTTTCAAAATTACCCTGCACTTCCATCCATTCTGCCGTATCAATAAT
>JACQWU010000184.1 GCA_016209155.1 Candidatus Desantisiibacteriota bacterium
CAATGGCTAAGGCAAAAAATAAACCCCATCCGGCGGAATCCAAATCTGATGATCACTCTCATGGTGCTTCTCCTTCAGTAAACCCTCTGGAAAAGATCAAAGAGAAGGAACTTGAATTACGCGGGAAATATCTTGAAATAAAAAAACAGGGTGAGCTGATTGTTGCTGAGGCTCGTAAAAAAGCAAGTGAGATAAGGCGTACAGCTGCTGAGAGAGCGGCTAAGGAAGCGCAGTCATATTATGAAGGTGAACTAATAAAAATACGCGGTGAAAATTCAGGTCCTGTCAACGATAAGGAATTAGTTGAAGTCAAAAAAACAGGGGATAAAAACTTAAACCAAGCCCGGGAGTTTCTTATAAGGAATATTATTCCTTTATAAAAGAGTGTAGATTATTATTTTAACTGTCGGGAATAAAAGAGGAGATAAATTATGCATACGAGGATGTCGAAGGTCCAGATTGTGGGTCCAAAGAGTCTTTTCCTAGATGCCATTAGTTTTTTCCATAATTTAGGAGTTTTGCATGTTGAGAATATTACGCGTGAAGTAGTTGAGCATGGTGATGAATCTATAGTAAAACCTATGCAGATAGACGCTACTCAGATGGACAGAAAAAATAGTATTGAAGCCGCGTTAATAAAGATAAACGGGATAATCTCCACTTTAAAAGGCAAAGCACCTGATATCAGCAAAGAAAAAAGAGATAGTATTTACAAAGAAATATGGAGTAAAACTATTGATGAATTATTAACCGAAGCAGACATTATAGTTGAGGGCCTGGAAGCAAAAGCCACTTCTTTATATGAAAAAAAGAATTCCCTGGAATCAAAGCTTTCCTTATTTGAAAAATATGAACCAATCCTCGAAAAAATACAACCTCTTGCCAGACAAATTTGCACGCTTGAAGGTTTTGAATCAATAGCACTGCTTGTTGATAAGCAGAATAAAGCAGGTATTGATGATTTGAAAGAAGAATTAAAACGTATATGCAAGGATCAGTGTGATCTTGTTTCTTCTGAGGTGGATGACAATAATATAGCAGTTATCATAATTTACAACAAAATTTATGCAAAAACCATACATGATTTCCTTTCTATGGAAAATGTAAATGAAATAAAGCTCCCCAGTGAATTATCCAGTAAACCATTCGAAACAGCCCTTGACGAGATACACAGCAGTAAAAAAAATTTACCTCAGGAATTAGCCAAAGTAACTGAAGAGTTGGAAGCTCTTTCATCAATATGGCATCATAGAATAATAGCAGTCAGAGATGTTTTAAGAGACAGGATCGATGAAATTCAAATGATCCCGCAGTTTGGTACAACAGGATATACCTTTGTTATTACAGGCTGGATGCCGGATAAAGAAATAGATCGTTGTAAACAGGCGCTTATAGATGAGTTTTTTGGCAAAGTGGCTTTGATAAAACTGGATGTTTCGCATCATGAAATGGAAAAAGCTCCTGTTGCGCTTTCCAACCCTCCATGGGCAAAACCCTTTGAGTTTTTTTACAGTTTTGTAAAACTCCCCAGGTATGGAGGAGTTGATCCCACACCTTTTATGGCAATATTTTTTCCTATTATTTTTGGAATGATGGTTGGAGACATTGGATACGGACTGATTATTCTCGGGATAGCGCTTTTGCTTAAAGCTAAATCTAAAGGCGATGATATATTTGAAGTATTTTCCGGTGTTCTCAAGCTTGCTTCTATTGGAGCGATTATATGGGGTTTTCTGTATTTAGAAGCTTTTGGAGACGGACTGGAAATTGTGCTTAAAAAAATGCATATCCATATACCCGAAACGCACATATTCGGGATTATTCCTTTCCCTCTTAATAGATTGGAATTTATGAGCCATCTGCTTGTGATGGCAGTAGTGATGGGGATGGTACATGTAGGATTTGGACTGGTATTTGGAATGATTAACGGACTCAGAGAACATCAGAATAAGCATGTTATAGAAAAAGCAGGAATGTTCTGTATTTTTATAGTCGCACCGCTTTTTCTGGTTATTGGAGTAGCCTTAAATATAAATTTATTTAAAGTTATAGGAGGATTAGCTTTATTCGCGGGAGTAATCGGTTCGGTTGTTGGTGGAGGGATTAAAGGGTTGATAGAAATATTTGGGACCATGAGTAATATTTTTTCATATTCGCGTATTATGGCAATAGGCCTTGCGGGTGTTATTCTTGGAGCAGTAGCAAACAGGCTTGGTATGGAAATCGGGGGGATGGGGGGAGTAGGGATGATGATGGTTGGATTTATTCTGGCGGCTCTCCTTCATGCTATAAATATTATAGTAAGCACATTTAGTCCTTCTATTCACACTCTGCGTTTACATTTAGTGGAATGCTTTACAAAATTTTATGAACCTGCAGAATGTGAATACAAACCGTTTAAAAAGACAGGAGGTGAAAAATAATGGCAGAAGCAAACGTAGCAGTAGATTCAGCATTAGCAGTAGCAAAAGTATGGCAGAATATCGGTGTTATAGCCGGTGCAACTTTATCGATAGGTATTACTGCTCTGGCTACAGGATATACACAGGGTAAAATTGGACAGGCAGGATGCGGCGCAATAGCTGAAAAACCTGAAGTTGCAGGAACAGTTTTCATTCTTGTTGCTATTCCTGAAACAATGGTAGTTTTGGGATTCGTTATTGGTGCTATGATTTTATTCTTTGTAAAATAGTTTTAGTTTTATGTGAAAAAATATACACAGATAATAAACTAAAAACATAGCTAAAATGATAATTATCTGTGCAGAGGGAGTCTGTGCCCTAAAATTTGAAAGGTATCACAGGAGATTATATGTCATTAGAAAAAATATTTGAAACTCTGGATGAAGAAGCTGAATATCAACGTAAAGAACTTTTAGGAAAAGCCGAAGCTGAAGCTAAAAAAATAATACAGGAAGCTGAGGAAGAAGCCCAAAAAATTATCAAAAGCAGTATTGATAAGATGGACATCTTATTGCGTATAGAAAAATCAAGGCTTCTGACAGAAATAGAGCTGGCAAAAAAGAGAAAAATAGCTAAAGCTAAGGATGAATACACATCACGAGTTTATGAAGATACGGAAAAGTATTGTAAAAAATTAAGGGATAATCCTGAAAATCATAAAAAAGTATTCAAAAATTTATTTCTGGAGTCTCTTGGTGAAGCTCATGGCAGTAAAAATATAGTTGTTCTGGTAAATAATAAAGATAAAGAATTAGCAGCAAGGATTTTAAGTGAATCAAACTTAAATTATGAAGTTAAGGTTGTGGATAATTCTTTTGACGGCGGGCTTTGTCTTCAAGTAGAGGGTAACCGCATTGTGATATATAATACCTTTGAATCACGGCTGGAAAAAGCCAAGAAAATTTTATTGGCTCAACTTACTGAGGTGCTTTTTAGTGCGCAATAATCAAAGTTCAATGCAAATAGAAAATTACGGGTATGTTAATGCCCGTATAAGGGGAATGAAAAGCCTGCTCATAAGCAAAAATTTTTATGAAGACTTATTGAAAGCCAGTGATTTTCCCGGTTTGGTTAATTTGCTTGAAAAGACTAATTATAAGCTGGAGGTTGAGGAGTGTGCTATCTCTCACTCCGGAGTAGAGGGTATTGATGAGGCTCTCAAGAGAAACTTATCAAGAACTTTTCGTAAAATTTTAGGTTTTGTAGGTGATGAACCCAGAAATCTAATTCTTTTATTTCTTGGAAGATGGGATATGCATAATATAATTACCATTTTACGCGGTATTCATATTTCAGCCCCGTCTGATCAGATTCTTGAGAGCCTTATACCAGCTGGTCAATTAGATATGCCTGTTTTAAATCAGCTTGCAAGTGAAACCACTATAAAGGGATTTATAGATATTTTAGCTACATTGGGTATTCCATATGCAAAGGTACTGAATGATAAGTATCCTGAATATTCAAAAGAAAAAAATTTATCAATTTTAGAATTGTCCTTACATAAAGCATATTATCAATATGCTTTGAGTAATTTAGATAGAATGAATATGAATTATAAAATAATGAAAAATATTATATCTCAGGAAATAGATGCATTAAATATTATAACTATTTTACGTCTTCAGAAAGTTAATATAGAAGATTTTATTAAAAAGAGTGAAGAGAAACTTGATAAAAAAACAAAGAATTTAAAAGATTTAAAGAAACCCTCAAAAAGTTTAAGTATAAGATTGAAATCATTATGGGGTAAATTTTTTGCTTCTGATGATGTATATAAAAAAGCTGATATAATGCAGGAAGTAAGAAATTTAGCCGGTATAAAAAGACGTGTTTCACAGGCAAGCCTGCCAAAAACTCAAGAAGCTAAAAAAGAATATGAAAAGCGCCGTGAGTGTGTAAAAGAATTCTATGTCTCCGGCGGCAAGGAAATAAGTGAGGATTATTTTATAGATTTATGCTTAACCCTGGATGTGGAAAAAGTAGTAAAAGATCTTGAAAAAACATCTTTCGGACCTATTCTTGAAAATGCATTGGGCAGATATATCGAATATAATAATATATCAATTTTAGAAAGAAAGCTGGAAGAGCAAATTACTAAAAATGGTATAAATGTTACTTATAAAGGTCCGCTGTATATTGGGGTTGCTATAGGGTATATCTGGAAAAAATATAATGAAATAGTAAATTTAAGAATTATTGTACGCTGTAAAAGCGTTGGCATGCCTGACAGGAAAATCAGAGAAGAATTAGTTCTGGTTTAAAGTATAGAAATTGAAAACATAACTTAGACTGAAGGTTTTTAGACTGAAGGCTAAGTTGTTAAATAATTTCGGAGGTTGAATTTTGTATAAAGTTGTAGTAATTACCGATAAAAATACTGTTTATGGTTTTAGACTGGCAGGTATTGAAGGATATGAAGCTGAAACTCCTGAAGAGGCAAAAAAAATATTAGTATCTTTATTGAATGATGATACCATAGGAATTATTGGGCTCAATGAAGGATTTGTTTCTGCAATCGATCAGCGTACTCAAGAAAAAATAGATAGTGTTTACCGTCCGATAGTAGTTGCTTTGCCGGTAAGAGAAAAACTTGATTTAGACGAGCTTGGACAGGCAAAAAGAAGTTATTTAGCCCGGCTTATTCGTAAGGCAATCGGGTTTGATATCACACTTGGTAAAAAATAATTAAATAAATACATTAAAGCGAGGAGACTAAATATATATGATAAAAGGTAAAATCACTAAAATATCAGGTCCGGTTGTTATTGCAAAAGAAATGACAGGATCCAAAATGTATGATGTTGTTAAAGTTGGTGAATTGGGACTTATCGGTGAAATCATACGACTCGAAGCTGATAAAGCTACTATTCAGGTTTATGAAGATACTTCAGGCTTAATAGTTAATGACCAGGTTGTAAGCACTGAAAGCCCTCTTACAATTGAGCTGGGACCCGGACTTTTAACCTCAATTTATGACGGTATTCAAAGGCCTTTACCTGTCATAGCACATGATCATGGTGATTTTATTTCAAGAGGAGTAAATGTTCCTGCTTTAAATCGTAAGAAAAAATGGCTTTTTAAACCTGCTGTAAAAAGTTCTTGATAATAAACATGAAGTAAAATTGTATCATATCTGGCCGGTGCGTATAGCAAGACCTTTTAAAAAGAAGCTGGATCCTGATGTGCCATTCCTTACCGGTATGAGAATTTTTGATACATTTTTCCCGATAGCAAAGGGAGGAAATGCTATTATCCCCGGACCCTTCGGCAGCGGTAAAACAGTTACTCAGCAGTCTCTTGCCAAATGGGCTGATGCTGATATTATTGTCTATGTCGGATGCGGTGAACGCGGAAATGAAATGACCGAAGTTCTTGTTGAATTTCCTCAACTGGTTGATCCAAAATCCGGAATGCCTCTTATGCAAAGAACAATTCTTGTTGCAAACACATCAAATATGCCTGTTGCAGCAAGAGAAGCTTCAATTTACACGGGAATTACTCTGGCTGAATATTTCAGAGATATGGGGTATGATGTTGCTATGATGGCAGATTCAACATCCCGCTGGGGTGAAGCTCTTAGAGAAGTATCTGGACGTCTGGAAGAAATGCCCGGTGAAGAAGGTTATCCTGCATATCTTGCAACACGTCTTGCAAATTTTTATGAAAGAAGCGGAAGAGTTATGTGTACGAATTCAGGTGAGGAAAGAACAGGTTCAATCACTGTTGTCGGCGCTGTTTCACCTCCGGGCGGAGATTTTTCCGAACCTATGACTCAGAATTCATTACGTATAAGCGGTGCTTTTTGGGCATTGGATGCAAGTCTTGCTCATCGCCGTCATTTCCCTGCTATAAACTGGACCAAGAGTTATACTCTATACATGGGGCAGATACAGAATTGGTTTTCAAATAAAGTTGCTCCTGACTGGAAAGACTTAAGAGATAAAGCAATGTTCCTTTTGCAGAAAGAAGTTGAATTACAGGAAATAGTCCAATTGGTTGGTCCTGATGCATTACCTGAATCAGAAAAAGTAATTTTGGAAGTTACCAGAATGATCAGAGAAGATTTTCTGCAGCAGTTTGCTTTTCATGAAATTGATGCCTATTGTCCTCCGATAAAACAATATTGGATGTTAAAGGCAATAATAAGTTTTTATGATTCAACCTCAGAGGCTGTAGGAAGAGGTGTTACGCTGCAGCAAATATTCAGTTTGCCGATAAAGAATGAAATTGCGCGTATGAAAGAAATACCGCTTGATAAGGCTCCTGAAATTTTAGCAAAATTAAATGAAAAAATAAAAATCAAACTTTAGATGTCACAATGTGATATTTAGTGATTAATATTTTATGAGAGGGGCAAAAGAAATGGCAAATAAATTATCTCTTGTTTCCAGTGAGTTTAGGACGATTAGTTATGTTACAGGACCACTTATTTTTGTTGAAGGCGCCAAAGGAGTTTCGTACGGTGAGATGGTAGAAATTACTTTGTCGAATGGTAAGATAAGAAATGGGCAGGTGCTGGAAATTTCCGAAGAATTAGCCTGCGTACAGGTTTTCGAAGGAACACAGGGTATAGATGTTGATAAATGCAGTGTAAAATTTAAGGGTGAAATTGCAAAAATAGGTGTTTCGGTTGACTTATTGGGACGTGTTTTGAACGGGTTTGGAAAACCTATAGATGGAGGACCTGAAATTCTTCCAGAGGCAAGAGTTGAAATAGCAGGTTCACCTATTAATCCCTGTTCACGGGCGGAACCAAGGGATTTTATTCAGACAGGAATTTCAGCAATTGATACTTTAAATACACTTGTTCGAGGACAGAAACTGCCGATATTTTCAGGGTCGGGACTTCCTGCCAATGAATTAATTGCTCAGATTATCCGTCAGGCAAAAGTAAAAAGCGGTGAAAATTTTGCAATTGTTTTTGGAGCTATGGGTATTACAAACCGTGAGGCATCTTTTTTTCAGCAGAGTTTCGAACAGACCGGTGCATTGCAGAAGGTTGTATTCTTCCTTAATCTTGCGGATGATCCTACAATTGAGCGTATAGTCACGCCGAGATGCGCTCTTACAGTTGCAGAGTATCTTGCATTTGAGCATGATATGCAGGTTCTTGTTGTTCTCACTGATATGACTAATTATTGCGAAGCATTACGTGAAATTTCAACAGCACGTGAAGAAGTTCCGGGAAGACGAGGTTACCCGGGTTATATGTATACAGATCTTTCAACTATTTATGAAAGAGCAGGAAGAATAAAAGGTAAAAAAGGTTCAATTACTCAGCTTATTATATTGACAATGCCGGATGATGATATAACTCATCCAATTCCTGACCTAACCGGATATATTACTGAAGGACAGATAGTTTTGAGCCGTCCATTGCATAGAAGAGGAGTTTTCCCTCCTATAGATGTTCTCCCGTGTCTTTCCCGTTTGATGAATATGGGAATAGGTGAAGGTAAAACAAGAGAAGATCATAGAGGGCTTGCCAACCAGCTTTACGCTTCATATGCTCAGGGAAGAGACCTCAGACGTCTTGTTGCAATAGTCGGAGAAGAAGCGCTTTCCGAACTGGACAGGAAACATTTAAAATTTGCCGATGATTTTGAAAAATTTTTCATATCCCAGGGTGAAGATGACCGGACAATTGAGAAATCTTTGGGTACCGGATGGGAATTGCTTTCAATTTATCCGGATGAAGAATTAAAACAGATAAAGCGCGAATTTATAACTAAATATAAAGTAAAACCCGGAGTTGAAAGTAAATAACCGAAATATTACGGAGTAATAAAAAATGGAACAAACATCTCCCACACGTACAGAGCTGCTTTTAAAGAAAAGTCAGATAAATCTTGCGAATCAGGGAAAAGAATTACTGAAGAAAAAACGTGATGCATTGATGCTTGAATTTATGAATGTTTTGAATGATGCGTTACGTCTAAGCAGTTTTCTTCAGCGCGCAATGGCTGAAGGACAATATTCTCTTGCAACCGCTCAGGCTGTTGACGGAATGGTAACAGTAAAATCCGCCAGCTTTGCCACCAAAGGCAATGTGACTGTTGATATTACAGGTACACAGATTATGGGTGTACCTCTGCCTGTTGTTACAAAAGGTCTAAGTCCCGTAAGATCAGCTCTTGAACGCGGTTATAGCATTGTAAATGTATCAAGCAGAATAAGTGAGACTGCGGAAAAGTTTGAAAAAATTATTGATGTTATTATTGACAATGCCCATATAGAAACACGCCTAAAACGTCTTGGAGAAGAAATTCAAAAGACCAACCGCAGAGTTAACGCCCTTGAACATGTTGTTGTCCCTGCCATGAAACAACAGATGAATTATATTAAAATGATCCTCGAAGAACGCGCAAGAGAAGATTTATTCCGCCTGAAGAAAGTCAAAAAATCCATCGAAAAGAAAAAGAAGATTATGATTGCCGAAAGAGACAGGAATGCTGCCGCCAGAGCATAAAAGCAATTAATTATTCTCAACAAAGAAATCCCTATCGTGTTTTTGTGCTATTCTTTTACAAGTAAAATTAAGCTTTTTTCACTTTTTTGTGCTGAATTGCTTAAGTCGGATGGTAATCCAGCCGCATCTAAACCATTAATGAACTCGGGCAATTTTTTTATACTGATTTCTATTGCATCCTTACATGATTTTAATAATGGCAATCTATTATGAGTAACAATTGTAACAAAATAATACCCATTCGTATCATAATCATATTTTTTTAATCTGATATTTTTTCTAAATTTTATCGGCATAATTTTTTTTGTAATGTATGATTTTTTGTGGGACGGTAATCCCCCCGCTACATTGCGTTTTTCTATTGTATTGGGCAAATTACAATTTGCCATATATTTTATTTTGTAGCGGGCGAATTATATTCGCCATGTTTACGCTGGA
>JACQWU010000185.1 GCA_016209155.1 Candidatus Desantisiibacteriota bacterium
CATGAATTTTCTACTATACCCGGAGTTCTGGAAGATACTGTTGAGATAATTTTAAATATAAAGAAACTGCTCGTTAAAATGAACGGAAAAGGTCCGGAAAAATTATATATTTCCTATGAAGGTTCAAAGGAAATTAAAGGTTCTGATATTAAATGTTCTGCTGATGTTGAAATTCTAAATCCTGATTTGCATATCATGACATTAAGTGAGGATGCTAAAATTAATATGGAATTGGAAGTTACATCAGGAAGAGGATATCTATCTGTTGAAAAAACTAAAAAACAGGATAAACCAATTGGTGTTATTCCGATAGATGCGGTTTATTCCCCGGTGCGTAAAGTGGCATATAGTATTGAAAACACAAGAATCGGTCAGCGCACGGATTACGACAGATTAATCCTTGAAGTAACTACCACCGGCAGTATTTCACCTGAAGATGCCGTAGCTTATTCAGCAAAAA
This sequence comes from Candidatus Desantisiibacteriota bacterium, assembly GCA_016209155.1. Taxonomy (GTDB): domain Bacteria; phylum JACRDZ01; class JACRDZ01; order JACRDZ01; family JACRDZ01; genus JACQWU01. The sequence continues at coordinate 461 of JACQWU010000185.1, forward strand.
TATTAAAAGATCACCTGACTGTTTTTATAAATTTAGAAGAAGAACAGCCTGTTGAAGAAGTAAAAGAAGTAAAAGAGGAAGAAGACAAATTAATTGAACTATTAAATAAAAGTGTGGATGAACTTGAGCTTTCTGTCAGATCATATAATTGTCTTAAAGCTTCAAATATAAAAAGCATAAAAGATCTTGTACAGCGTTCTGAAGGTGAAATGCTGAAGTTTAGAAATTTTGGAAGAAAATCTTTAACAGAAATAAAAGAAATCCTTCATTCTATGGGATTTTCTTTTAATATGAAACTGGATGCGTCAGGCAGACCCGTTAAAAAGGATAAAGAGGAAGTCGAAAATGAGACACAGGATTAAAGGTAGAAAATTAAATGTTGATTCCAGTCATAGAAAAGCTTTATTGAAAAATTTGGTAATTGCTTTATTTAATGAAGAGCGTATTATTACTACTGATCAGAAATCTAAAGAAGCAAAGAGACTTGCAGAAAAACTTATTACTATCGCAAAACAAAATAATTTGCATGCAAGACGCGAAGTTATAAAGCATATCAATAATAAAGAAGTTATGAAAAAATTATTTGAAAATATTGCACCGAGATATACCGATAGACAGGGTGGTTACACCAGGATATTGAAGCTTGGCTATCGTAAAGGTGATGCGGCTTCACTATCACTTTTTGAATTGGTGTAATTGATATAAATAGTATACAATTATGATTAAGATTACACAGGCATTGGATATAATTCTTAATTCTATTAAAATACTTCCGCCGGAAGAAGTTCATCTTGAGGATGCATTGAATAGAATCCTTCGGGAAGATATCTCTGCTGATATGGATATTCCGCCTTTTGATAATTCGGCAATGGATGGTTATGCGGTAAAAGCAGAAGATATAAAAAATGCTTCAATTAAGAAGCCTGTATATCTTAAAGTAATAGATGATATCCCCGCAGGTTATATATCAGGTAAAATATTAAATTATCAGGAAGCTTCGCTTATAATGACAGGAGCCCCGATCCCAGACGGAGCTGATTGTGTAATTATTGTTGAACATACACATAAGACTCATGACCCGAATCATGTTGAAATTTTTTTCCCCGGAAAATGTAAAGATAATATCAGATTTAAGGGTGAAGACATAAAAAAGGGAGAAACAGCTTTAAATGCCGGTACAACAATTAAATCTTCCGATATTGGACTATTAGCCGCCCTGGGTAAGTCCAAAATAAAAGTCGGCAAAAAACCTGTTGTCTCAATTATTGGTACAGGGGATGAGCTTATAGATATTGAAAAATCTCTTGTCCCGGGGAAGATTCGATGCAGTACAAAAGAAGATGTTGTTTCCCATTTGAATAAAGGGAAGGAAGCGGATGTATTTATTACCACAGGCGGCATTTCTGTCGGTAAGTATGATGTAGTAAAAGATGCAATGAAAAGCCTCGGCGGAGAATTTAAATTCTGGCAGATAGCTATGAAACCCGGAAAACCTTTTGCATTTTGTATTTGGGAAGGTAAGCCGATGTTTGGTTTACCCGGAAATCCTATCTCTTCAGCAATATCTTTTGAACAATTTGTACGTCCTGCTCTTCTTTTAATGTCAGGGAAAAAAGATATTTCACTTCCAATAATTGCTGCTATACTTGATAGCGATATAACTAAAAAACCCGGGGTAAAATATTTTGCCAGATGTAAAGTTTATATCAAAGACGGAGAATTTAGAGCGGAAATACAGGGACCTCACGGATCAAATATGCTGAAACCATTAACCAGAAGTAACGGACTGGTTGTAATGGAGGAAGACTCTACTATAGCAAAACGCGGTGAAAAAGTAGAAGTGCAATTGATAGATAATATAAATTTTTGAATTTTAGTATAACAGATTAAAAAAGATCTAAATATAAATACAAATATTCCGAATAATTAAATGAAGTAAAAAAATAATTTTTTATCTTGACTTTTTTATTGTTATATATTATTATAATTTCAATTATAAAACTATCAAAATGCTGGAAATCATTTTTAAATCTTATCTTCGGAAGGTAATAAAACCGCATGAAAAAAGAGCCATTAACAGTAATGGTTGTACCTCATACTAATTCAAAAGTATATAATTTTAAAATACCTATAATATATGTGTATGCCTTAATTTCCGTTCTTGGAATTTCCTTGCTTTCTTCAATGTATTTTTTATATGATTACAGTAAGTTGAGAAATGAGATTTCTGTTATCTCCCCTTATAATACAGAACTGATAAAAAAGAATCAAAATCTTTCAAAAGATAAAAAATTTCAGGAAGAAGAACTTAAAAAATTAAATAAGATTCTTGTGCAGCTTAAAAAATTTGATAATAAATTAAGAATAATGACAGGTCTTGAAATAAGAAAAGAGGATGATAAAAAGGATGTTGGCGGACAGGGAGGTCCTTTTACAAATGAGGATACAGTAAATTTACCCAGAGAAAAAATGTATTTCAGTCCAATGAATTCAGGAAATCTGCCATTAGGTAACAATCCATATAAGCAGACTTTGCGGGAATTTTTGCTTTTGGAAAATAGCTTTCAGGAATTACAGGGATTTTTAGAAGAACAGGAAGATCAGTTGTCTTCTACCCCTTCTATCTGGCCTGTTGAAGGATGGGTAATTTCAGAGTATGGCCGCAGGGTATCTCCGTTTACCGGTGGAATGGAAATGCATGAAGGTATTGATATTTCCGGTGTAATAGGTACTCCGGTCAGAGCTGCTGCCGACGGTGTTGTGGAATTTGCAGGCAGTAAACGTAATTTTGGTAATGTAGTTATTATTGATCATAGCTATGGATTTAAGACATTTTACAGCCATAATGAAAAACTTAATGTAAGATCCGGTCAGAAAATAAAACGCGGTCAGATAGTTGCCACTTTAGGAAATTCAGGAAAAAGCATACGTCCTCATTTGCACTATGAAGTCCTTGTAAAAGGCGCAAAATTAAATCCACGGAAATATTTAATTGATAAATTGATTGAATAAAAGATAAATTTTTTAACTTGTTTTCCTATTTACATCCAAACAGAGACATAAGATGCACTGTCTGTCTGCCGCGGTTTTCTTCATTTTTTTTCGAATTTAAATTTTTTGCTGGTAAAAAGTCTCCAGCAGATATCCACAACAGTAGGTTCATAAAGAATGCCTTTGTTTTTTGAAATTTCTTCTAAAGCTTCCCCGATACCATGTCCTGGCCGATATGGTCTGTGAGAGGACATTGCTTCAACAACATCAGCAACTCCTAAAATTTTTGCTTCAAGAACAATATGTTCCCCTTTTAAACCTAAAGGATATCCGGAACCATCCAATCTTTCGTGATGCTGCAGTATAATATCCGCAACTGACCAGGGGAACTCAATCGGTTTTAATATATCAAATCCAATCTTGGGGTGAGTTTTTATCATTAACATTTCCAAATCATTCAACTTACCCGGTTTACTGAGAATTTCTGAAGGGACAGATATTTTGCCGATATCATGAATAGCCCCTGCCATGCGTATTGCTTCAATCTTTTCCTTTGAAAGCCCCATCTCTTTTGCTATCATACGGGCAAGATCTGACACCCGCTTTTGATGCCCGGCTGTATAGGGATCCCTTAGTTCTATTGTCAATGACATAGCTTCAATAACCCCGCCCAATGCTTTTCTCAATTTTTCCAGAGTTTCTTTAAGATCCTCCTGCCCCTGTCTGCTATTTTCTTCTACTCCAATAGCCGCGGATATAATTCCAAAAATTTTCTTTTCACTATTATTTGGAATAAAATCTTTTTGATAAACCACACATAAAGAACCAATACTGGTATTATTAAATTTTACTGCCTGTCCGACATAAGTCTTAAGTTTATAGAAAATTACATTCGGGTCAGTTTTAGCATAAATGGAATCTGATAAATTACGAATTACCATAATATCGTCGCATTTATTTTTAATCACATCGTAACAAATATGCCCTTCAGGTTTATCCACTGGACAATAGTCGCCAGGTGTATGCCACTGGCCCCATGAGTATAGCATACCTTTATCAATACGGTTATAAAGCGCGCAGGTTGCGCCCATAAGTTCCCCGCAAAGACAAGTCAGTTGATTGATATTTTTCAGCGGATCTTCGCAAAATCCCTGAAGACATTTATTTATCATTTTTAGATTTTTTTCAATAAGTTTGTTTTCAATTTCAAAATTCTCTAACTCAGTAATACGATTGCGTGATTCAGTTAATTCTTTTATTAATTGATCCATCATCCTATCTTTATTTTCCATTTAATTGTCTCCCCTTATAATTTCAAATTTGAAATTATAGGTTACGATTCATTCCTATATTCAATTTATTTTTCACAGTACGGTACAAATCCACTTTTAAATTCCTGGCGGTAAGGTTATAATAAATGTGGTTCCTTTACCTACTTCACTTTTAAACTCTATACTGCCTTTATGTTCCTCAATAATCTGATAACACACAGAAAGCCCTAAACCGGTTCCTCCCAGTGCCTCTTTAGTGGTAAAAAAAGGTTCAAATATTTTAGAACGATTTTCCTCTTTAATTCCACAGCCTGTATCGCTAATTTCAATACTTACCCCTTGTATTTTATCACTTTCTTTATCAACAATATTTGCTGCTTTTATCTTTACCTCTCCACTCCCATTGATGGATTGCTGTGCATTTAAAATAATATTAGTAAAAACCTGCTGAAGTAAATTAGATATCCCTTTAATCTTAATTAAATCAGGCTGAATATCAATAAATACTTTTATGTTTTTCATCTTAAGTAAATGATCGATAATACAAAGAGTATCCTCAATAACCTTATTTATTTCAATAGGGTTAATATCAATAGAACCCGCCTTTCTGGAAAACTTGAGTAAATTTTCAACTATTTTTTTACAACGAATAGATTCTTTTTCAATATCTTCAATATACTTTTTGCAGGACTTAAAATCATCAATGCTAAAATTGGGTTTTTCAAATTTTTCTAATATGTATTGAATATACCCTAAAATCCCGCCTAAAGGATTATTCAATTCATGAGCTACGCCCGCCCCAAGCTGTCCGACTGCCGCCATTTTAGCTGATTGAAGAAGCTGTGCATTTGCTTCCTTTAATTGTTTAGTCCTTTCTTCTACTTTTTGTTCCAATGTATCTTTTAAGCGCGCCAGATCTTCTTTTTCTTTCCTCTCTTTTATCAATTCCTTTTGGAAATAAATATTTTTATGCGCTGCTGCTGTCGCGATTGTTCCAATTGTTTTAATATAACCGCCCTTTTTTTTCAGCATTTCGCATATTTCACCAAATTCCTCTATAGAATAAAACGTTTTAGCTGAAAGATGTGCGTCTTCTATGGCTTTATAAATAGTTTTTTCTGCTGCTTCAATTCCTATAGAATCTTTAAGTAAATCAATCAAGGTTTGGATATCTATTTGCACCATATTTCCCCTTATTTGTAGAGACACAAAATATTGCGTCTCTACGCAGTTCGCAGCATATTATCCATATTATTCAGGAAACAGTAAAACAACAGTAGTAGTATTATGAAACCCGCTTAATTGTCCTAATTCCATGGCTATCTCACCATATGTTTCAAAACCTATAAAAGGTACTTTGAGTACTTTCCCAAATTCATTAACTGCCCTGGAAAAATCGTCTCCTAATATTACTGCGCGGCAGACACAATCAAAAACTATTGCTCCTGCGAGCTTTACACCTCTGCAAGCCGAGAGCGCTATCTCAGCGGCTTTTCTTGCGGAAATAATTTGATCCTGCTGAGGGCTTTCCATTACTCGTAAAACCATCCCTTCGCTCATCGTACACGGAAAATTAATAGGACCCTTTGTGGTTGTGGTTCCGCCAAGCCATCTTATTTTGTAATCTGTTCCGGTAAGAAGACCTGCTTCATATCGAGTGAAAAAAGTTTGTATTGCTTCAACATCTGTCATTTTATCAACATCAATTCCAATACTTTTAGCATTCTTCCTGGTATACTCTTTCCATACCTCAAAAGCAGGTTTACCATCAATCTCATAGACAATATTTCCCTCTGCTTTAGTTATTGTCAGTGGCGGGCTGATTGGTGAATGTCCATGTTTTACACCAATCGCTACAGGTATTCGTGAAGCAATCATGGCCAAACTAACAGCATTAGAAGAAATATCATTATTGTTAAATACTTTTGTCTCTTTAAATTTAAGATCGTCTCCGGCTGCTCCTCCTGAGAATTTTATATTGGGACCTAACGCTTCAAGCGCAGACAGCACTGATTCTTCTCCCTTTCCTGCTAACCCGTCTATTAGCATTACCGCTGAAAGATATGGATAATTTTCTATTATTGATGGGAATTCACTACTTGCATCCTTAAGTGTTTTTATTTCATCTTCTTTTAAACCTTTGCCCATTCCAAGAATTTATTTTTTTGTCTCAAGTGGATAAATTCAGTTTTAGTGACAAAAAAATATTCCCGGCCATTTCTTTCACCCTCTCTTTTCGGCCGGGTAGTTACTGAAACAGAACACACCAAATCCGAAAAATGATGGAGAAGCTCTTTTCCTAGGGTGGTTTTTCCACAACCTGAAGGCCCGGAGATAACAAAGAGCAAACCTTTCCTCTGTGAAAACTTTTGAACCAACTAAACCTTCTCCTCCTCAATCCTCTCCGCTAATGTCTGGGGCTGTATTCCCGAAAGGATGATTTTTATCTCCCTTACTTTCTGATTTTTTTTACTCTAATTTTCCTCTATAGATTTATCAAAAAAACATACCCTGCCTTTCCCTTTTGCTTTTGCCAGGTACATCGCCTGATCTGCTTTTAATAATAATCCATTATTATCTTTGGCATCATCAGGATAAACGGCTAATCCAATGCTTAAAGTCATTTTTTTCTTTGGTAAAACATCAATATAACTAAACTGAGCCCCGCTAATCGATTTTATAATACGATTTGTTACTTCCATTGCTTCATCTTTTTTAACTTCAGGTAAAATTACAACAAATTCATCTCCGCCATATCTAAATGCAAAATCAACTTTTCTAATAGAATTGTACAGTAATTGTCCAATCCTTCTTAATATTTCATCTCCGGCAAGGTGACTATTATCATCATTATATTTCTTAAAATCATCGATATCTATTAATAATATAATAAAACTCCGGTTATAGCGCTGGCTTCTGTCTATTTCTCTTGTAAGTACCTCATCAAGGTATCTGCGATTATATAATCCTGTTAATCCATCAAGAATTGCTAATTCCTTATACTTTTCTTTTTCTTTAATTAATAAATGCTCTTTTAATGCCCTGGAAATAACTATCCTTAATTCATCCAAATCAAAAGGTTTAGACAAATAATCATATGCCCCCTCCAGCAAGGCTTCTTTAACTGTTTCTATGGATGGGTAAGCAGTTATTACAATAATAGTTGCAAGTTGATTTATTTTTTTAATTCTCTTTATCACTTCAATACCATTAAGTCCCAGCATTTTTAAATCCGTTATTACAATTTCAAATGGTGTTTTTTCAAACTGAGCCAGAGCAAGTTCACCATCAGATGTAGCAAATACATCAAATCCGCCTTCAGATAAAACATCCACAATTAAACTGCGTATAATTTTTTCATCATCAACAACAAGAACTTTAGGTTTTACTAAACCAGATTCATTTTTAGTAGCCAAGATTATGCTCCCTGTATAATTTAAAATCGAACTATTCCTTGATGTTCTCCCTCGAGGTTGTATATTTTAGATTGCTTTGCTTTCAGCTCGCAATAACGTCATTGCGAGAGCGTATGCTTTCTAAGCAATCTAATCATTATTATTTTTAGATATCTCGAAGCTGGATAGTAATCCAGCCGCTACATAAATCCTCTATAACTAAATAAATTGATTTGACCCAGTCTGTGTGCCTCGAGGTAATTCATTGTCAAATAAAATTAAGGTGAAATTTTTTTGACAATATAAGCTAATGATAAATTATTTCGACATAATTATTTTAAATCTTTAATATACATTTTAAAATCGATAGCTTTTTTCCTTTTGCCCCAGTCCAATTGTGAACGAAGTGAAGTAATCTCAAAACCAGCTATACGCGATGACATATATCACCATTGATATGGATTGCTTCGTCGTTTCACTCCTCGCAATGACAGATTCCACCAATAACTGAGGCGGTACCGAATGATAAATTATTTTCTTGACAATTATTTTTAATATAAATTATATTGTACTGCTGTAAAGTATTTTAACTTTACAGGAGTATATAAAAGAATTGCGAGCATAAGCAAAAAAAGGTTATAAAAAATTAATAATTAATTTTTAAGGTTTCTCTGTGGTTAATTTTTGATATTATCTCAAAATAGAACAGGATAAATTGTATGATAGAAAAGAAACTTCCCTTTGCTAAAAAGCAAATAGAAAAAATTATGGAAAATTTTACAACGCCTTTTCACTTATACGATGAAAAGGCAATTAGAGAGAATGCTAAAAGCCTGATTAAATCCTTTTCATGGGTAAACAATTTTAAAGAATATTATGCGGTAAAAGCCTGTCCTAATCCATATATTCTTAAGCTTTTAAAAGAGGAGGGTTTTGGCGCAGACTGTAGTTCATTGCCGGAGCTTTTACTTGCTGAAAAAGCAGGAATTAAAGGTGAAAATATAATGTTTACATCTAATGATACACCTGCTGAGGAATATGTAAAGGCTTTGGAATTGGGCGCGATAATTAATCTTGATGATATAACTCATATTGATTTTCTTGAGAAAACAGCCGGAGTCCCTGATTTAATAAGCTTTAGATATAATCCGGGCCCTTTAAGAAGAGGAAATGCCATAATCGGTCAACCTGAAGAAGCTAAATACGGATTAACAAAAGATCAACTTTTCGAAGCGTATAAAACAGTCATGAATAAAGGTGTAAAAAGATTTGGATTACATACTATGATAGCGTCAAATGAACTTAATCCGGATTATTTTGTAGAAACAGCAAAAATGTTGTTTGAGCTGGTAATAGAAATATATAAAAAATTTGATATCCGGATAGAATTTGTTAATTTAGGCGGAGGTTTTGGTATCCCTTACAAATTAGATCAGAGTCCTCTTAACATACAATATATTGCTGATAATATAAAAAACGTTTATGATAAAATTATAAAAGCTAATAAGCTTCATCCACTTAAAATATTTATGGAAAGCGGAAGAATGATAACAGGTCCATATGGATATCTGGTATCAAAAGTTATACATATAAAAAATACTTATAAAAAATATGCCGGGCTTGATGCCTGCATGGCGGATCTCATGCGTCCGGCTTTATACGGCGCTTATCACCATATAACAATTTTAGGAAAAGAAAATAATTCTTTAAATTATACTTATGATGTGACCGGTTCTTTGTGTGAGAATAACGACAAATTTGCAATAAATCGTAATCTCCCTGAGATTGATATCGGAGATATAGCAGTAATCCACGATTCAGGCGCGCATGGATATGCAATGGGATTTAATTATAACGGGAAACTCAGATCAAAGGAACTTCTACTCAAAACAAATGGCGAAATAGAATTAATAAGACGCGCAGAAACAGTAAATGATTATTTCTCAACCCTGGATTTTTCAAAACTGTAATATTTAAAGATACTGATAAAATTATTTTCTTGACAATTATTGTTAATATAAATTATACTATATTACTGTAAAGTATTTTTACTTTACATATATGAAAGTATCAGGGAGGGCTGATTTGCATCCTCAGAAGATGGCTGATTTAAACCTTTTGCTGGATTTTTATGGGGATCTGCTTACTGAACATCAGTATAATATTTTGTTTTTGTGGTGCAATCATGATTTATCTTTTGGTGAAATATCCATGATTACTTCTTTATCAAGACAGGCTGTATATGACATCCTAAAGCAGGGACAAAAAAAACTGTATGATTTTGAAGAAAAACTGCATCTTTTAAAAGATAGAAAAAGCATAAAAAAAGATTTTAATAATCTTGATAAAAATGATGAATTAAAAAAATATCTTGATAGGGCTATTAAAGACATTCAATTAAATGCTTTTTGTGGGATACAAAT
>JACQWU010000186.1 GCA_016209155.1 Candidatus Desantisiibacteriota bacterium
AAAAAAAGAAAAGGCAAAAAAAGAAAAAATAGAATTGCAAAAAGAATCTGAAACCTTAATTAAGCCTCCTGTACATGAAGAGATAGAAATACCGGAGGAAATTGAAAAACAGGAAGAGGCTCTGCCTGTACCTGCGGAAAAGATTGAAATCCCTCCGCCAAAGAAGATTATCAAGGTGAATTCAGACGGTATTATTGTCAGTGAACTGGCGCAAAAAATAAATATTACCCCTCCCGAGCTTATAAAAAAAATGATAACAATGGGAATATTTGCGGCGGTTAATCAACGTATGGATATTGAAACAGCCATGTTAGTTGCGGATGAGTTTAATTGCGAAATAGAACATGTGCCTCTTTACGGAGAAGATATTCTTGCTTTAGAGGAAGAAAGAGAAGAGGATTCTACCAAGCTTAAACCGCGTCCGCCGGTTGTAACTATTATGGGTCATGTTGATCATGGAAAAACCAAGCTTCTCGATGCAATAAGACAGACTAATATTATGGATCAGGAGGCAGGCGGTATTACTCAGCATATTGGCGCATATCTGGTTGAATTAAAAGGCGGGAAGATAGTTTTTCTTGATACTCCGGGTCATGCTGCATTTACGGCAATGCGCGCGCGCGGAGCACAGGTAACAGATATTGTTATACTGGTGGTAGCTGCTGATGACGGAGTCATGCCTCAGACAATTGAAGCCATTGACCATGCTAAATCAGCAGAAGTACCTATAATTGTGGCAATAAATAAAATAGATAAACCGGAAGCCAATATTGAAAGAGTAAAAAGACAATTGGCAGATCACGGACTGGTCCCTGAGGAATGGAGCGGGAAAACCATTTTTGTTAATATATCAGCCAAGCAGAAGATAGGATTAGATAATTTACTGGAGATGATCCTGCTCCAGGCAGAGATGATGGAACTCAAATCCAATCCGGACAAAATAGCAAAAGGGATAATACTGGAAGCCAAGCTGGACAGAGGAAAAGGTCCTGTGGCAACAATACTTGTACAGGAAGGGACATTAAGAATCGGGGACGCTTTTATTGCCGGAAATTATTATGGCAAAATTGTTCAGGAGTCCCTCAGGCAGGAGATATTTTTCAGGTATCCAAAGATGAAAAATCCATCCGTCAAATAAGTATGAGACGGCAGGATATTTTAAAAGAAAAAGCCCGGGGAATAAAACAGCATATTACTCTGGAAGATTTATATAAAAAAATACAAGAGGGAAATATTAAAGAATTAAATTTGATTATAAAAGCTGATGTCCAGGGTTCCGTAGAAGCTATTACCGGGACTTTAGGACAGATTGAATCTTCAAAAATAAAACTGAATGTAATTCACGGCACAACAGGGAATATAACTGAAACTGATGTTATGCTGGCAGCTGCTTCTAATGCTATCATATTGGGATTTAATTCCAAACCGGAGAGTAAGGCTTCTGAGCTTGCTGCACGCGAACAGGTGGAAATGAAATTTTATAACATTATTTATGAAGCAATAAATGATGTCAAAGCTGCAATGGAGGGAATGCTTGATCCTGTTTATAAGGAAGTCTATTCAGGAAAAGCGGAAGTACGTGAGATATTTAATGTTTCCAAAATAGGCAAAATAGCGGGAAGTTATGTACTGGAAGGTGAAATACCGCGGAATGCCGTTGTTAAAATAATAAAAAAAAAAAAAAAAATTTTTGAAGGGAAATTACATTCATTAAAAAGATTTAAAGATGATGTTAAATCTGTTCAAACTAATTTTGAATGCGGAATTGCAATTGAAAATTTCAATGATCTGGAAAGCGGGGATATTGTTGAAGCTTATATGCTTGAACGGATAAAACAAAAAATATGAAGCTTAAGGAAAAGATAGAATGTCTTCACGCAGGATATTAAGAATAAATGAATTAGTACATGAAGAAGTCAGTGATATTATACAAAAAAAATTGAAGGATCCGGATGTGGGTTTTGTAACCGTTTCGGATGTAGATGTTTCTGTTGATCTTCGGCATGCAAATATATATGTAACTGTTTATGGGAATGAAGCTGCAAAGGTAAAATCGATTAACGGACTAAATAGAGCACGCGGTTTTATAAGAAAAGAAATCGGTAAAAGGATAAAATTGCGCTTCACTCCGGAAATATACTTTAAATTCGATGATACATTGGAACGCTCAAGCAGAATAATGGAAATTTTAAAAAAGATTGAAGATGAAAAAACAATCCCGAAAGTTATAGAAGATATAAATGATTAAGGAAGTGATGGAAAGCTTAAAAGAAATTGCCCAATTTATAATAAATAATGATAATTTTATAATCAGTTCTCATATCAATCCTGATGGTGATTCCACCGGGTCGCAGCTGGCGATGTTTTTGATTTTAAAAAAATTAAATAAAAAAGTTGAGATACTCGATGCTGACCCTATCCCTAATATTTATAAATTTTTACCTTCAAGCGAAATACCAAAAACAGTTTTAAATAAAGAATTTGATTTTAATGCCGCTATTATACTTGACTGCGGAGATATTAAAAGAGCCGGTGAATTACCAATAAATTTTGATAAAATAAAAACTATTATTAATATTGATCATCATATAAGCAATAAATTTTACGGTCAGCTAAATTATGTTGATTCCGAAGCATCTTCAACAGGAGAATTGATTTTTCGTCTTATAAAAGAGCTTAAAGTCTCTATTGATAATGATATTGGAACATGCCTGTATACAGCTATCATGTCCGACACAGGCGGTTACAAATTTGAAAATACAACGCATGGTGCTTTTAGTACTGTGGCAGAACTTGTTTCCTACGGAATACGTCCGGATAAATTGAGCAAAAAGATTTATGAAAATTACACCTTAAATACAATGCATCTTTTGGGTTTGGCTTTGCAAACTCTTTCTTTAAAAGCAGGCGGAAAAATAAGCTATATGTTTGTAACGCTTAAAATGATGGAGAATACATCTACAAAAGCGGAGCATACCGAAGGATTTGTGAACCATGCCAGATCTATTTCAGGTGTTGAAGCGGGACTTTTTTTTAGAGAGACAGAAAATGGGACTATTAAAGTCAGTATGCGCTCTAAGGAATATATTGACACAAATAAGATAGCGGCTTTATGGAATGGCGGCGGGCATGCAAGAGCGAGTGGTTGTGAAATTAAGGGAGATTTGAATACAGTTATAGAAAAAGTGACAAAGAAAGTCGAAGAGGAAATAGACAAAAGAGAAGAAAAATGATAATTAACGGTATTCTAAATATAAATAAACCAAAAGATATAAGTTCTTTTGATGTAATAAGAAAGATTAAAAAAATAACAGGTTTAAGTAAAGTGGGACATGCCGGTACTCTGGATCCGATCGCAACAGGAGTACTCCTCGTTTGCATAGGTGAGGCAACAAAAGTTGTCCAGTATCTTATGGATGCGGATAAAGAATATATGGCTCTTGCAGTGCTTGGTAAAACAACTGACACACAGGATTATACGGGAAAAGTTTTAACCTCCGGAAAAGTGGAAACTGTTTCAGATGAAAATATAGAAAATATTTTAAATGAATACAGGGGTGAGATTAAACAGATACCTCCAATGTATTCTGCACTGCATTATAAGGGCGAGAGACTTTATAATCTTGCGCGTAAAGACATTGAAGTTGCAAGGGAAGCCAGGAATATAAAAATAAAAAATTTGACGCTCATTGAACGCGATTTGGTTAAAATAAAATTCCTTGTTGAGTGCAGCAAAGGAACATATATCCGCACATTATGCAATGATATAGGAACACGAATTGGCTGCGGAGCTTATCTTGAAGAGCTGATTAGAACAAGATCGGGAAACTATAAACTGGAAGATTCTATTGAGCTTTCAGAGATTAAAAAAGCGGAAGATGTTGCAAAATTTATTGTTCCTATTAATGAAGCGCTATGTCATTTTGAAAACATTACGGTTAAAGAGGGGAAAGAAGTATTTGTAAAACACGGGACTCCCATAAATCAGTCCTATGTTGAGGAAAATATCTCAGCGCTTGGTAATAACACTTTTATAAAAATTTTTTCTTCTAATAAAGAATTACTTGCGATAGGAGAAAAAAACATATATAATCAGGATATATTAATTCGTCGTGGTTTTAATATGTTATAATCCTTTTACTCAGTAACTCGATTTGCCAACGGTTTTCAGGGTTAGAGGAGATTGAAATAAAAAAGGCAGGAGGTGAAACAAAATAAACAATGGATAAAGAAAAGAAAAAAGTTGTTATTGAACAATATCGTACACATAAAGATGATACCGGCTCTCCGGAAGTTCAAGTCGCTCTTTTAAGTGAGAGAATAAATGAATTAACCTTACATTTTGAAAAACATAAAAATGATCATCATTCAAGACGGGGACTTCTTAAATTAGTTGGTCAGCGCAGACGTTTGCTGGATTATGTTAAAGTAATAGAATTTGACAGATATAAAAAACTGATCGACCGGTTAGGTATAAGAAGATAATGACAGGAAAAATATTAATGGAGGAATTTTAATGGTAGAAAAAGTAGAGGCGGATCTTTTTGACTTTAAATTCAGTATTGAAACTGGTAAAGTTGCCAAACAGGCAAGCGGATCCGTTCTCATTCGTAGCGGGGATTCTGTAGTTTTGGTTGCTGTAACAAGATCAGCGGAGCCAAAAGATACAGATTTTTTCCCTCTTACTGTTGAGTACAGAGAAAGAGCTTATGCTGCAGGAAAAATCCCGGGGGGATTTATTAAACGTGAGGGAAGACCCAGCAATAAAGAGATTTTGATTTGCAGATTGATCGATCGTCCTATCAGACCTTTGTTTCCTGACGGATTTAGAAATGAAGTACAGGTTGTAGCACAGGTTTTATCAACAGATAATATAAATCCGCCGGATATTCTTGCGATGATAGGCAGTTCAATTGCGCTCAGTATTTCCGATATCCCGTTTAGCGGGCCTACAGGTTCAGTCAGGGTTGGGAAAATAGATGGTAAATATATTATTAATCCTACATATGAATTAATAGAAAAAAGTTCAATTAATCTCGTAGTATCGGGTACTAAAAATGCTGTCATGATGGTTGAATCTTTTTCGCAGGAAGCATCAGAAGACGATTTATTGGAAGCTTTAAAATTTGGACATACGGCAATAATAAAAATCATTGAAGTGCAGGAAGAAATGATAAAAAAATGCGGCAAATCCAAAATAGATGTTCCGCTTTTTATTACCGATGAAAATATGAAAACAGCTGTCAGCGGATATATTAAAAATGAGATTAGAGATGCGCTTAATAATATTACAGAAAAGCTGGCTCTTTATTCTAAGCTGGAAGAATTGGAATTAAAAACTCTGCAAAATTTTAAAGACATCTTCCCAGAAAAAGAAAAGGAAATAGCAGAAGTATTTGGTGATATTAAAAAAGATTTGTTCCGTCAGCGTATTTTAAATGATAAAATAAGAAGTGACGGACGCGGTTTAAAAGATATAAGGCAGATTTC
>JACQWU010000187.1 GCA_016209155.1 Candidatus Desantisiibacteriota bacterium
ATGAGCTTAATATGTTATCAGATGGGTCAATCCATTGTTATTTTATCAGTAATTGGAGCGCAAATGCTTTTGAGGTACAAACAGTTGCTACCGGTTTTAATAATGGAGCATGGCATCATGTTGTTTTAACTTATAGTGGGACCTCCACAGCAGCAGGGGTAAACATATATGTCGATAATATTAATAGACCCCTTACAGTTATAAGGAATTCTTTAACAGGAACAATGCTTAATGATATAACGCTTAAAATAGGTACAAGAACAAGTGACGCATCATTAAGACTTAATGGTATTGTTGATGAAGTGGCTGTATACAGTCGTGTTTTAAGCGCAACAGAAATAGGACTTCATTATATTAACACAAAACTTTTACGTACAAACGGATCACAAATTACATCTTTAGAGAAGTTTTATGGAAATAATTCTCTGCTGGTTAATGGGGCAGAAGTTATTTATAATTCCACAACAAGAGTTACAGCACTTGACAGAATTCCATTTTTGGATAGTACAAAATTTAGAAAAAAATGGGTGTATTCAGATACATGCCGTCTTTCAGCTCATGTATATAATGCAGGCACAGTTGGTTACCCAAAATTAGGAATAAAGGGCTGGGGATATGTGGGAGGGACATATACTAAACTTATAGATACAACCCGTATTTGCAGTGAAGCATCTCCGAATGCATTAGATTGGCGTACCATTACTCTCGGTGTAGGCCTCGATACAACAATAGCAAAAAGATGGAAAATACAGGCATTTTTATCCGGCAGTAATTCTTTATCTAAAATTTACTTTGACAATGTTTCAATCGATAATGGAAGACCTGTATTCAGGTATACGGGAGGTCCTGTCGGTATAACATACGATACTATTCCGTTTGATACAACAGTTGAGCATTGGGCATCACGTGTTTCAAGAAAAGCTGATAATGCAAATATTCAAACTAATACATTGTACTATTATGGTATAATTGCGGAGGATAATGCTAGGATTGATTCAACATATAGTAATACAGGTGCTGAAACAGGAACCAATTTCGGTTATTTTGGCACTTCACCGCTTGGCGCAAGCGGGGTTGAAGATTATGTCTATACGGATACAGTGGCTCCGTGGTTTGACAGCACTGTATGGGCAAGACGCCGAAATTATTGGGAATTTGCCGCAGGGTTATGGAGAAATGATACAACAAGTTATGGATATACATATGATTCAGTTATGGCGGATAATACTACAAAAATGAATGGAACTACAAAAACAGTATTCAATTATAATACTACAAGAGCTGATTTTAGTATGGAAACTTTTTTAGGAACATGGGCAAATCCTGCGGGTAAAGGTGTGGGAAATAAATATAAATGGGGCGATTGGATAAGACTTGAGGTTAGGACAAATAAAGAAGAATTGACATATCCAACTGTAACTGCAGATTTTTATAATGTTAATCCGCTTACATCCGGATTGACTCCCGGCACATACATAGGTAAAGATGGATCAGGCAGATACATATTTACGTTCAATTATGAAATAAGGGTCCCAAGACCGGATTATGGTGAGTATGGCGCGAATGATTATCCAGTACCGCCATTTAATGCGGCTTCCGGATATATAATACCGTTTATTGCAAGAGACAGAGTTGGAAATTCAAGTCCAAATGATGTTAGTTTTTCTGTAATGCTTGACAACAGCCCGCCGAATTGGACATGGATTGAAAAGAGCGCAGGTTCAGGATATGGCACACTAAATATATGCGAATCCTACTGGATGTTTAATGGAAATTCGTCAAGCCCTGTGTATGATTCATCCGGCAGGACTGACTATGTGGGAACAATGTTTGGAGGGGCAAAAATGGAGAAAGAAATGTATCTAACCCCTGATCAATCTACTCTCACAGTCTTAAAGCTTGACAGTGACAACAGTTATGTGCGTTTTAGATATGTTTCTCCTGATAATCCTGTTGATTTACTGGGTGGAAAAGGTTTCACAAAAGTTACATGGGAAGCATGGATGTATGTTAACAGTACTGCAGGATTTGATGGCCAGGAGCAGTCAATTGTAAGTACATGGAATGATGCCGGCGGTGCACGCACATGGAAGTTTGGTGTGGATGGTACCAAGTTAAGATTGGATCTTCGTGTGGTTGGAGATAGCGGTGCTTATCCGGCTTATAATACAACAATGTCAGGACTTATTACCGTACCGGGTAATTGGTAT
The DNA here is from genome assembly GCA_016209155.1 of Candidatus Desantisiibacteriota bacterium. Taxonomy (GTDB): domain Bacteria; phylum JACRDZ01; class JACRDZ01; order JACRDZ01; family JACRDZ01; genus JACQWU01. Next base: position 2,211 of record JACQWU010000187.1, read on the forward strand.
CATGTTGTTGCTGTATATGATGCGGCTCCGACTTCACCCAGAAAAAATGTTCAGTTCTATGTTAATGGAAATTTAAAAGCTGAATATGACAGGGCAACAAATGGAGCTGTTCAAGCTAAAGAAGCAGCTGAAAATTTAATTGTCGGCGGAGCAGGTAACGGCACAATTCTAAATTTCAACGGGCATATTGATGAAATGTATATTTACAGCGGCGCATTAACTCCAACGCAAATTAAGGAACATTATCAACAAAGAGGTGTGCGCATAAGAAAACAGAAACCACCGATAAGATAGATAAGATAAATAATGAAACATATATACTGTTTTTTAACTAGATTATTATAGATAGATTAATTGATAAAAAGAGGCAGAATAATTATGAAAAAAATTAAATTTGGATTATTATTAATAGTTAGTATTCTTTTATTTGTATGGTCACAGCAAGCTTATGCAAAACAGATAATTAGTGCCATCCCACATGACCGCGCAGTGGATATTTATTGGGCAATTCCAAAATATAATCCTGATGGTTCTCCCTGCAGTGATCTTGCCGGAGTTTTTTTATTCCGCAGTATAAGCAAAGACGGGCCCTTTTCACTTGTAAATCCAAAAGTGGTTCCTCCAAATCAACGCTGGTGGCATGATGACCAAAAAATTAATAGAATAAAATATTTTTATAAAATTAAGGCTGTAGATGATGTGGGAAATTTAAGTGATTTTTCTCCTATGATTGAGGTTATCCCCTCAGGCGATGATGTACCGCCTGAACCTGTAGAGATTTTTGTTAAATGCTGCCAGACTCCGCCTGATGTAGAAATCTCTTGGAGTCCGTCGGTAGATGATAAGGGTTTGTCTCATTACAATATTTACAGATCTTTAACAGAGATTAAAGATGAATATCTTTCACGTAACCGTAAAGGGATGCCTTCATTAATCGAACCCGCAATAAAAGTTGATGCTTCAAATTTAAAATTTATAGATAAAAAGGCTAAACCCGGGACAGTTTATTATTATAATGTTACAGCAGTTGATACCTCTGATAATGAATCAAAAGCCTCCAATACAATTTTTCTTAGAGTATGCGGTAATGATATCAGCGCTCCAATTGTTGAGTCAGTATCTGAAGATACATATAATAAGCCTAAGAAAACCGGCAAGGAAATAACGGTGGTATTGGTCGGAGAAGCAAAACTTGCAGCTTCCTATACTCTGGGACAATTTGCAGTTGAACTGCCAATGAAGGAAACTGCAAAACCCGGTACTTATTTTGCAATTTACACAGTTAAACCCGGGGATAATGGTACTCTTATTCCTTTAAGCGGAAAGCTGATAGATCCTGCCGGGAATATAACTGAGAAAAAAGGTGAGAATACAATAACAATAGATACTATTCCACCCGCACCTGTAAAAGATTTAACCGCATCCACCGGATTTGATACTACTTTTGATGGTAAAAAAATGGATGTGTTTTCAAAAGTTGAACTTAAATGGGGAAAAAGCGATGATGCAGAGTATTATAAGATTTACCGTTATAATGAGCCTATTACAGAACAGAATATCAGTAAAGCTTTCGTTATAGCAAAACATCTGTCAAATGATACATTGTATTATAAAGATAGAACCGCAACTCCGGGACAGGTTGTATATTATACTACTGTCGGTAGTGATCTGGCGGAAAATGAGGCTGTTGTTTCTTCATGCGAGATAAAAGTAGCGGCAGATTCTTATCCGCCCAATATTGCAAAAGTTGTTGAAGATACACTCGGAATACCTCAAAAAGCAGGGAATAGGATTCAGGTAGTTTTATATGGTGAACCGTCATGCATTGCTTTATTTGATGTTGGTTCAAAAATAACCGGAGTCCCGATGAATGAAGTACTTATTGGGTCAGTTCATACAGGTACATATTCGGGAAGTTATGTGATTAAAGAAGATGATGACGTTGATAATATTCCTGTATTAGCGCATTTACGTGATGCTTTTGGGAATGAATCTATTTTGAAAACAGAAACCGGAATAACGATAAAAACACATTCAACAGATACCACTCCTCCTGAAATCACAAAAATTTTTCATAATAGTAAAGGAATTGTTCTTGTTGAGAATCCTGAAGAAGGAGTTTTAACAGTCACAATGGAGGGTGAACCGGATGGAATCGCTTTCTTTGATATAGGAACAATGGTAAGAGGCATAAAACTTTATCAGACAGAAACAAAAGGTGTTTATGAAGGTTCTTATAAAGTAGTAAAAGGCGATAACATTGGTAATGCTAAAATAACAGGGTATCTTTCAGATGCAAGCGGCAATGTTTCAACTAAAATATGCGATGATCCTGTTACAATCGATACGTCTGTAAGAATAAATGTGCAAAAGGAACCTGCAATTGAATTTCTAACAGCTGACAGTACAAGTACTGTTGGGATAGTAGCTATAGTTAATGATGCTCATAATAAACCTATAACCGGCAGAAAGATTGAATTTTCCTTGATTAGCAATTACGGAACTGTAACAACAGTAAATAGTATTACTGATAAAGACGGTAAAGCTAAAGGACAATATCAGGCAGGTATGGTTGTTCAGACAGCTTATATTTGCGCGGAAGATGTTGAAACAGGCGCTGCAGGTATTACATATATTAAAATGACGAAAAGTACGGAATGTCAGATAACTCTGCGTTCTATGCAGAGGAGATTCAGGACCTCAAACGGGATTTATTATATTGATATGGATGCTCATCCTGAACGAATTACAGCGGATGGCGCAAGTGTATCTATTATTACAGCTACAATAAGAAAAATAGGCGAAAGCGGAAAACTCGGACCAAAAAAGAGTGAAGAAACACCAACCAATATAAATACTGATGAAAGAATAAAAGGTGAGAAAGTTAAATTTACGATTACTTCTCATCCTGATGATTCTCCCGGATCACTTCGTATACATCCAAAATATCTTGATGTTGTGGCAGACGGCTCAATCACAGATGATAACGGTGAAGCCAAAGCTATATATACAGCAGGGACAAAGATAGGGCTCACTATTATTCATGCGGTTGCCCCTCTTTCACCGGATAAAGGAGAACCGATTGCAGAAATGGTTGGTATTTTATTAATAGCAGGAGAAGTACGGTATTTAACAATTATAGCTAAACCTGCTCTTCTTGATGCTGATGGAAAAAGTACATCTAATATTACAGTTAAAGCTGAAGACAGCTTCAATAATCCATGTCGTGATATAAATGTTTCAATTGAAATAATACCTCCTCTCCCCGAAGCCGGAAAGATAGGAGTACAAGGCAGTGGACAGCAGTATACCACGAATGAAACCGGAGAAGCGGTGGCTGTGTATACGGCAGGAATTGTGCCCGGAAAAGTTACAATAAGGGCTACTGTTTCTTCTAATACACCTATTGATGATGCAGTTGCTTCCTATGCACAGGGGAAATACGAACAGGCAATTACTGTTTTTAAAGCAGCAATAGCAGAATATCCTCAGGATAACTGGACTGATGATTTATATTATATGATGGGCTATAGTGAAGAGCTTTTAAATTATTACAATGATTCCATAAACAGCTATAATGAAGTAGTAAGATTCTATTTTGGCGGCCCATGGGCGGATAATGCTTTATATAGAACAGGACAGGTATATGAAAAAATGGGAGATTATTCTAAAGCAATTGATGCGTATACTGAACTTATAAATAATTCATATCTCCTGGAAAGCAGGGAAGTTTATAAGAATAATCTTATTGATAATGCATTATTCCGGATGGGAGTAATGTATGAACGTCTGGAACATTATGTTATGGCAAAAAAATGCTATATTGATTTAATTGATCGTTTTAAAGATACAGATGAAAATGCACTTATTGCAGATGCAGAAAGAGCCCTTGAAATACTAAGAGCCAGTGGATACTAATTGTACACGAAGTTAAAATTTACGAGCAGGACAGGTTAACGACTTGTCCTGCTTGTTTTTTTTAAAGAAAATTTAGAATCAGAAATATATCATTCATGGTGGTATATTACCGTTCAAATATTACTTTTTATAAATATTTTAATATGCAGTATAGAACGGTTGCCGCAAAATTTGAAAATTACCCGGCGTAAGACAGATATACTGTTGTTGACCAAAGAAACTGTAAATAGTATGCCTGTAAAATATGAATTTACATCCAATGATATATCGGATTCATGCAAAAACGAAAATGTAGACGAAAAATTTAATAATATACTTGAGTATTTGAGGAAAAAGAATTATGATATAATAAATAAATCCGGCATATCAGGTGTAAAAGAAAGTGCGTCTTTAAGTGATGGAAACTGGTTTTTTGCGGAGAAAGGGAAAATCAGATATTGGGGTTCATATTTAACACATTTTGGTATTTTGCTTTTTATAACCGGATATATAACGGGAAAAGTGTTCGGTTTTTTAGGTACAGTGTATATTTATAATGATACTGACATAAATTATTGTTATAATTGGTATGAGAAAAAGGATAAATTATTTGATTTTAAAGTTTATCTGGAAAATTTAGATATAATTTTTTATCCCGTAAAAGCAAAACTTGAAATTATTTCATTAAATGATAATAGAAGAATTATTCAAAATATTAATGAAAATGAAAAAGTTTATCTGGAAATTGGAAATTATACTGTGATTTTGGAATTTAGCGGTTTTATACCTGATGCTATGGTAAAAGACGGTATGGTTTATCAAATTTCAAAAGTTGCAGCTAATCCCTGTTTTATTTTTAAAATTTATGATAAAAATAAAAATTTTCTGTTTACGCATTTTTTATTTTTAGATAAAAGTTATGTGAATTCTCTGGAAAATTTAGGGTTTAGATTGGAAGTAAAAAAATATAAAGCTGTTGAAAGTGAAATAAAAGGCGATTTGATTTTTTTGAATAATGAGCAGATATTAAAAAGAGAAACTTTAAAAATTAATAAACCTGTAAATTTTAAAGGAAAAAATTTTTATTTGGTAACCTACGGACAGGATGAATTTAAAAATACCAGGATTGGCCTGCAAATTACCGAAGATCCTGGTATATATATTATATGGAGCAGTTTTATATTTATGTTATCAGGAATTATTATTTCATTTTTTATTTATCATATAAAAATATATACATATAAGGATAATAACTCTATTATAATAGGAGGCATATGCGGCAAAAGTAATTATATAGTAGAGAAGGAGCTAAAAAAAATAAAGAAGGAGATAGAAAATGATTAGAAAAAAGTTGATATTGATATTGTTTGTTTTTTTAAGTTTTTACCTGTTCTCCTGTGCAGTAAATAAAGAGGAGGTTAAAAAAGCAGGGCCTTCAATTATTGGTATAGTATATGATGAAAGTGGAATTCCTCTTGATAGAGCTATAATTTCAATTTATTTGTCAAATGCGAATTTATTTCATGGCCCTGATAACTACCATTCCAATTTTACGGGAAATGACGGTGCTTTTAGTTTAGATTTACCTGATGGAAATTATTATATTGTAGCCCGGAAAAGAATAAACGGGGCTTATACCGGACCGCTAACCAATGGAGATTATAACGGGGAGTACGCAAATAATCCCATAAAGGTAATTTCAGGAAAAACCGTAAAAGTGGAAATTACAGCTCAGAAAATAGAAGGTTTAATGCTGTACAGCCCTATGAATGCATCTAGAAATCATATTCAATTAAAGGGTATAGTTAAAGATAAATCCGGAAATTTTAAGGAAGGTATGTTTGTTGTGGGATATACAAGTCCTACAATGTGGAATAAACCGGATTATATTTCTCAACCTACTAATGCAAAAGGTGAATTTGTACTATATGTGGATAAACCCGGCACATACTATTTATTAGCTAAACAGGTTTTTAAAAAGCCTCCTGTCGTCGGTGAGCTGGTTGGAAATTATGCAGGATCGAATGATCATGGTATTGAAGTAAAAGATGAGAAAGGAATTGTTGATCTGATATTAATTGTCGCCCCTTTTACAGAGGAGCAGTTAAAACAACTTAATAAAAAAATAGAAACAAAATAAAATCGGTGCAATTTGTCATTCCTGCGAAGGCAGGAATCCAGATGTTTTAAAAGCTCTGGATTTCCCAATTAAATATGTTTGGAATGACAGCCAAAGAAGCGTTTACTCACATCAATAACCGAGGCGATACGTTTGGAAAAGGAGCAGAGTCTTGAAATATTCTCCCAAAATAATTGCCCCTGTAAATAGTTTTGAAGAAATAAAAATATTACATAATGCCGGAGCAAATGAGTTTTATGGCGGGTATCTTCCTTCCTATTGGGAAAAAAAATATTCTTTTTTATGTTCTCCAAGCGGAAGAACATTCAAAGAAGCACATATAATAGAATTTAATAATCTAAAAAAAATAATAAATTATTGTAAAAAAAATGGACTTGTTTTTTCATTGACACTAAACGCCCCTTTATATCTCCCTGAGCAGTATCCTTTGTTATTTAAATTAATAGAAGAATATACGGGTGCAGGCGGGGAAAATATAATTGCTGCTGACATAGGACTTATTTTATCATTACAGGAAAAACAATATCCGGTTATATTACATCTGGGAACAAGCGGTGCAGTACTTAACCATTTTACCGCAATGTTTTATAAAGAGATGGGTATAAAAAGAATAGTACTGGAGAGGCAATTAACTGTAGCTGAAATAACTGAAATAGTAAATTGTGTTACTGATGTAAAATTTGATGTGTTCATATTAATTGGGAAATGTCCAAATATTGAAGGATTGTGCACTTTTTTACATGATTCGCCTGACAGAAACTGGCATTGTG
>JACQWU010000165.1:0-15020 GCA_016209155.1 Candidatus Desantisiibacteriota bacterium
ATTTGCTACATAAACAGTAGCATAAGTAACTGCAGTATCCCCATCTCCCTCGGTACGTATATTTAATAAACGTATCTTTTTCGATCGCATTTCTTCCAGACTTTTTGTAATCAAATCATAACCAGGGGAGCTTTTGAATTCGATATAAACACCTTCTCTAACAGAATGTGCTACGGCTTGTTTATTTTTTTCAGCTTGTTGCCATGCAATATTAAGCCTATCAAAAAGATATTTGCTATGTACTTGTCTATCACGATCAGGAATGCGTGGTTCTTTACGACCTGAAGGGTTACTTGTAAAATTTTTTATATCAGGCAATTCCCTAAGAAAAATATGCTTGAGTTGTTGCTTGACCATATTTGTTTATCGTCCTTTAATATGATATGCAGAACGGCGCTCTTTTAGTAAATCTTCAAATAATTTAAAAGTAACCAAATTTTTATTATTTAATATTGTTAACTTTATCGCATCTCTACATACATGATCAATTTCAGCGTGACTAAGCCCTTCAGAAATTTCAGAAGCCTTTTCAAAAGGAAAGTTCTCACTGCGAAAAACTCCCAACAGATTATTAATCAATCTTTTACGATCATCTTGTTCAGGCAAATCATAATGAAGAACATCATCGAATCTTCGAAATAATGCCCGATCAAGCAATTCCAGATTATTAGTAGCTGCAATAATTAAATTATTTGAAGTATCTTTCTCAATAAACTGCAAAAAAGCATTTAATACTCGACGCATTTCACCAACATCATTTTCTAATTTCCTCTCACCGCCAATAGCGTCAAATTCATCAAATAAATAAACCCCGGGCATTTCACTCATTTTATCAAAAATTTGCCTGAGTTTTGCGCCGGTTTCGCCCATAAATTTAGTAACCAGCCTATCCATTTGAATAATGTGTAATAGTTGTTTTAATTCAGATGCCAGAACTTTAGCTGTCATGGTTTTACCTGTTCCCGGCGGGCCGGCTAAAAGTATTTTACGACGATGAGATAATCCATGACTTTTAAGCTTATTTTGCTGCCGAAACTCAGTAATAATCCTTTCAATTCTTTTTTTTAATTGTTCATTGACTATCAAAGATGATATTGGAAGTTCCGGCTGTTCGGTAAAAATAAGTCCATTAAGGTTCTGAGGAATAACAAGAATATTTTTTCGAGAAGGTTCTTTTTTTGCTTTATCAACAATATCTCGAATCTCGTGAGCCACCTCGCTATGCCCCTGGCGAGCTTCATGGGCTGCAATTTGCAAAACAGTTGAAAAGAACTGCTCAGAATTGTCATTGTAATGCGAACGAATTAAGGCTTTTACTTGTTCTGATGTAGCCATTTTTTGCTCCTTAAATAATTTGCCTTTGAAAACAATAACAATTGAAGTGTTTGTATATTATTATAATTAAATAATATAAAAAAATATATAAATAAATTTTATTTAATTAATTTTAAAGAAGCTTTTGATGCAAGTTCTATTGCAGCCATTTGTCTGGCGGATTTTTCATCCGGCCATCCAATAATATTTGCATGACGTTCAGGAATATTGTCAGGATCAATTTTTAGTCCAGCTTTATTAATATCCATAGGACTAATTTCAGCTCTTCCATGTAAATTTTTATCAGAAATATTTTTTTTACCCATTTCCCAAATTTCATTTTCCTCAAGCCCAACAATTCTAAAAATAGAGAGTTTTAAATTTGACGGTGGCATAAACGCAGAATATTTTACACGATTATTTTGTTGGCTAAAATGGCTGCTGCTGGTTAAATATCTGCAAAGTGGCTCATCCGTTGTAATTTGTTCAAATGGACTAAAATCAATTTTCATTTATAAACTCTTTTAATATTATATAAAATCAAATCTGGAATATCCCTATCAAAATCTTCCGTCCCGTGTATTCTTTTATTACCAAAAATACCGGCAAAAATAATTTTATTATAACCTTCTAAACATAAGGTGAATATTTTTGATTGAGACCGATACCATTCAAAAGCAATATTTCCATCGGGGTCAATAGTTGCCTCGGGGATTGGGATGCTAATTGGTAAGGTTTCAATTAATTTTCTTGCATTATTGTATGAATGAATGTTTATAGATACGGAGCCATAACCATCCCAGTTATTAATGGAGCATTCTTTATATATATTTTCAAGAGCTCCCAACGCTTCTTTACGCGGTTCACCCAAGGTTATGTTATCCAAAAATATTTTTTCTCTAAATTTTCTAAATAATTCGCTTATTTTGATAGCATCATCACTTATCCCTTTACTAACATATGAATTTGGAATGTCCATATCTGATTGATAGTAGGTATCAGTCATAAAAATAGCTCCTGTGTTTTATTTGTTATTGTATTAAAAAATATTTTATTTTTTATTTCACGAAATCTTTCAAGCGTTGACCATATTTCTGAACTATCAGTTTCAAAATCTTTTGTTTTAAAAACATCTATATCTAGAATTATTATCGGCAAATTATCCTTTTTATCAACCTCGTGAGCTTGAATAAAATTTGCCACTATATCCTGTTCTAAATTAATAACCATTCTGGAAAAATAATTACTGATTTTTTGAGGCAATCCCGCTGGAACAGTTGGAGGCGTTTTTATATAATCTGAAAAAGAAAACTCAGATTTAGGTATTTTAATATGATTTATATAACGAACAGCGATACGATTTACTGAATTTGGTTTAATTTTACTAATGTAAATATCATAAAGATTTTTAGCTTTTTTTAATATATCATCCCAATTTGTATAAGGTTTTAATCGGCTAAAAGTTAAGCCATCCAATCTGAGTTGAACAACTTCTTTCTCATCGGTAGATTTAAATAAATACCCTATCAATCCTTCATCTAATAATTGTGGCGGGATAAAAGCATTGTTTTTAAGTTCTAATTTATAACCGGCTGTTTTTATTTCTTTTTCATGAGGATATTGTTCTTTAATACTATCTTTTATAGACAAAAGATCTTTTACTTGAAAATCTTTTGGAAGATTAACGCTAAAAGCTATAACTGCTTCTTCAATAGGTGCATTGAGTAAATGAGGATATGTAGTCATGAATTTTATCCTTTTCAAAAAATACAGAAAAATGTCAGACAGGAATGTCTGACCTACCATTAATATTATTAATATATTTTTATTAGATATTATTATATCTTATTATTGGTTTAATATACAATTTATTTTTTCCCCTCAATAATCTTTACTTCCTCAATCTCCTGCATTTTAGCCATTGCTATGCTGACCGGGTGATTAGGATTGGAAAATTCTTTGTATACTTTTTCAATTATAATAAGCGCTTTTTCAGATTCGCCTTTTTCCACCAACGGCTGAATATCCGGTACCGGTAGGTCAGACATTCCTGTCTGACATTTTTGCAGATGGCAGAGGATATTGGCGCCAGCAGCGGTTATTTCATCGGGGAGATAAAGTTCATAGACAATGGCGTCGATGAGGGATTCGAAGAAAGAACTTTTCTGATTTCCAAAAACTTTTAAAAAAGTTATGTATTCAACAGTTTTTGATAATTCCAAGATTGGAAATATTAAATTATCAGGAATTGGTATTTGTCCAATTTCATTATTCCCAATATTAAAATAGCCACCAGCCATTGATAATGAGTTAAAATATTTACTAAACCAAAATGATATGATTTTTGAATTTAAAATACCTGTTAATGTTTTTAGTTTCCCAGATTCACCTAATATTATAGAAGTTGATTTCCCTGCACAATATTCCCCCATATCGAAAAAGGCTTCAATTCTCAGAGACATGCCTGCAATTATAATTTTTGGAGATTTTGATTGTTTTAGTCTTATTGTATTAATTATCCTCAAACTATCTGGTGTAATAATCGGAGTTAAATAACTTTCTTTGATATATTGTGTTCTTTTAATGCCCCAAAGTGATTGATATGGATCAATAGTCCCTGTATTAATAAATTTAAAATATATTTTTTGCTTATCTAATTCTTTTACGTATTCTTTTATTTGATAAGCTTCATTTACAGTTGCAGAGCCCAATATCATTGGAAAAATTTTATTTAATTGATTATATTCACTTAATTTAATTACTAACTTTAAAGTACTTTTATCGAAAAAGAATTTATCCCAAAATATATCTTTATAAAAAAGATCGGATTCTATATCGTTTTGTATATTAATATTTGTTAAATCACTCATCACCTTTGTTTTTACATTATTAAGATGTTGATTATCGTTTTTTGCAATCAAAACAATAGGATAAACATCGGCTTCCTTAAATACATCAACAGATGAATAATCTATTAATTCGACTACTGTTTTGCTATTAAGAAATAATCTTAAATCGTATGCATATTTAGCCGAAATTAATTTATTAGGGATAATAAAAGAAAGTCCTCCTCCTTTAACAGTCAAATTCATTGCTTTTTCAACAAATACAACAAAAAGGTCCCAATTTCCTTTTGCACTTTGATATAAACTTTTTAAAATTTCTCTATATGCTGGGGTATCTCTAGTCATAGTTTCGGAGTCAACATACGGTGGATTCCCAATCACCACATCAAACCCATCCGCAGCTTTGGGGAAAAAATATTTCGGTTCAAAAAATTCCACAACTTCTTGCTTAAACAAGTTTTTGTAGCTATTCCAAAGTTTCAAATCGTGTTTTTTTTCTTCTATTGATTTTTTATTTTTTTCCACCCAGTTTTTATCAAACATGGGATTCTCAAAAGTAATAATCTTCTCAATATTTTTTATTTTCTCCTGACATTTATTAGTAATCAAATGTGATATTTCATCCCTTAGCTTCTTTTTGTCGTCAGGTTTATTGGCGCTGAAGTATTGACCTGTAAGTTTATCAAACTTTTCAAAAAAAGGATCAGCCAGCATAGAAAGTAAATCAGTATTTGCAGGTTCAGCTTGAGGCGCGCTAATTAGTGTGTTTGCAGCTACCAGTTTAAAGTCAAGATTCGGCAGAGCTTCAAAGCCTCTATTCTCAGCGCCGGGTTTTTCGCGCTGATCAACCAAGAGCGAAATAAAAAATCGTAATTTAGATATTTGAATGGCTATAGGTTGAATATCAACTCCATAGATGCATTCTTGTATAATACCAAGTTTGCGGACATAATCCCATCTTTCATCTTTCAGCTTATTGCGCATTTCATTTGTTTTTGCAGGCATCCCATTGGGAAAGCGCCTGAACCGCAGGCCGGATCGAGAATTTTGCATGTGTCAATGGCGTTTATCAGAATTTGAGTTTCGAGTTCGTTAAATGGGTTAGGGTTGTCAGAATAGGACATAATATCATTTAAACGATTTTCAATCGATATGTCGGGGATGTCCGGTAGGTCAGACATTGGTAGGTCAGACATTCCTGTCTGATACCGATTGCCGTTGTTGTTGTTGTTGTTGTTGTTGTTGTTGTTGTTGTTGACAGGCAGGAATGCCTGCCCTACCGGTCCTACCGCCGGGTTTTCCGGTGTATTATTTAAAAACCATCCTGAATAATTAAATGTGTTATCCGTTAATCCTTTTTTTATTGGATTGTTATACATGTATTGCATTTTTTCTATTAATTCATTATTATCGCGAATTATTCTGTCAAAGGATTCGTCTTGCCAGATGCTTCCGGATTTATTATTTATTTTATTGATTTTATTTGCTGAAACTCCTTTGATGCCTTTCATTACTCTGGGTAAATCATAACCTTCGTTAGGTTTTAAAATTAGGTGCACATGGTCAGGCATAACAATTGAACAGAGTAAATGATAAAATTTATTATTACCTTCAATAATATGTATATGTACTATTTTTTGGTGTTCTTCTGATAGATTGTTATTTTGACGTACTCTGAAAGTAATAAAATAATAAGCGCCTTTCATTTGCCAATGTGGCAAATGGCGATTTTTAATATTCATCACATTATTATCCGGGAGATCGGACATTGGCGGTAGGTCAGACATTGGTAGGTCAGACATTCCTGTCTGACACCGATTGTTGTTAACAGACATGTCATTGACAGGCAGGAATGCCTGTCCTACCATTACCTTCGCCGGATGTTTGTTGTTGTCATTGATTGATTCCAATTTTTGTTTGAAATATGCTTTGAGGGATTCGGTTACCATATAATTTACAATTTCGCGCGGGGTATAAAATGAACCTGTCTGTTTTCTTGCTGTTGTTTGTGTCTCGTGATTGTAACTTGCCAATAGGTTTTCAAACACTTTACCAAGTAATTCAGGGTCTAATTATAATTGTTTAAAATATCAATAAGACCGTGAATTGTTAATTTTGATTTCTTTTTGTCTTCATATTCACAGCATAAATCAATATCTTTATATTCGCCAAAAAATAGTTTATCGGGCACAATTGGTTGTTTTGATTTTACTTGTGAAAATCCGTCTAGTCGTATTTCAGCAGGGTTGTCAGCATCCTTCCGGTTATCAAGGCAATCAAATAGGCCACCATTAAGAAATGGAATATTTTCAAAATGCTTTAAAATATCCGCTTTATTTTTAAACAATTCTACGTATCGATATACTAACGGGTCTCCATAATCAGGATTCGGGTATACATTTGTAATAACTTTACGATCGGCAATAGGTTTGCTGAGTGTAGCAAAGAACAAGTTTTGCAAGATAGCTTTATAATAAATGGTTTCATCGCTATCCGAACCTTGAAAATTTTTAAGTATATTTTTTAGGCTATTAATATTGAAAAGATCTTCTTTAATTAGTCCTTTTTCCTTCATAAACCAACAAAAAAGCAGACGTGTAAGAAGTCGTATTAGCGATTCGCTTTGATGAACTTTATCATCGATTAAATCTTCCGATGGTCTAATCTGAGGGAATTTAACACTCTTTTGTGCCCATAAATACCAATTAAAAAGCTCTTGATAAAACTTTTTATTAAGTTCTTTCGTATCAAGCGTTTTTTGCCATGCTTTATGGAGGTCAACAAAATTTGCAAATTTATGTTTACGAAATAATTCATCAAACGATAAATCAAAAAGTATTTCAATATGCGCCCGATGCGGATTTTCTATATTTATATCTTTGATAAGTGTTACTTTTTCAAGTACATCTTTTCTTTCATCTTTTTTATGCAATCTGCGGTTTATGATTGATAGTGTTAAAGTTAAACCGTGTTTAAATAAAATCATTACAGGCATTGGAAAAACTTTATTTACTTCACGGGTAATCTGGCTTAACTCGGTTCGGGTGTATTGCGGTTTTGATAAAAAAAAAAAAAAAAAAAGGTAAGATTCTATAATGGTGTTGTTGACCGGGAGGTCAGACATTGGTAGGTCAGACATTCCTGTCTGACACCGATTATTATTCTTGTTGTTGACAGGCAGGAATGCCTGTCCTACCGGTCCTACCACCCCCGACATTTCTTCTTTTGAAAGCTGAAATAAAAGGTCAACATATTTCCAATCGCATACAAATGCTTTTTCATTTTTAAAATGGGTATTGCCTTCAAGAAAAGAATCTTTAAAAAATTTATAAGTCTTTTGACTGAAAGGGCTTTGCCTGTCTGTTATATAGCCGAGAGTTTTAAATAATTCCAATGCATTTTCACTAAGATTAATTTTTATAAAAGATTGAATAGATTTAACAATATTTTTCTTTACATCTATTTCTATCATGGTTATAACCTTTTTAATTCATTTTTAACAAACTCTTCGAGCTGCTGTTTACCTGGAAGTTCAACAAGATATTTTGATACAAACAAGTTATCATCCATTCCTGCATATATCAAACTCCTTATTTTATAATCAACCATGTTACCAATTCAAAATTATCCATTTCATTTAACTGTTTTGCAAGTGGAATTATTAATGCGCTTCTATCAGAAGTAAGTTTCAGGTTGCCTTTTTTCTTGAATATCCGTATAACCTCATCAACCGCTTGTTTTAATAGTTCTGTAAACTTATCCATATTTTCACCGTTTTGAGTTTCTTTATTAAAAATTTCGCATAGTTTATCATAAGGGGCAACTCTCTTCTGACACATAAGGCGGTATATTTCCAGAATCTGCTTAGCGTTTGTATAGTTAAACCGGACAGTTCCATCACTACGGATATAAACTAAAAAATATGGGTTGAGAGGATTAATCTCTTCGTTTCCGTCACTTTCGCCTTTTTGTTTAAGACAAAATACAATGCCGGGCTTTATTATGTCTTTTTCTCCTGCACTGAATTTGTTGACAGACAGGAATGTCTGTCCTACCGGTCCTGATGGCGAAGGGACTACCGCATATAAACCAAAAGGCGCGTTCATTAATCTAGTCCGGTTGTTTTCAATAAAATTTAACAGTTCAATTCTGAAATCGTCTAAGGTAAAATCTGTCAGGGATACGGTCTCATCCATATCTTCAAGGTCAAGAACCTCATCCTTCAATTTTTTTAATTGCTGGTTACGGTATTTTAAATCATCTGTAATGAGTTCTTCAATTTGCTCTGTATTAAGAATATTATCTTCGCCTGTTGCGGTGACATCTACGAGCGCCATGCGGACTTCTACGCGCTCTTTTAAGTTGATATAATTATCTAAATCTTTTGTAGGCCAAAAATTCACTAATTGGATTTTATTATTTATGCTTCCCAAGCGGTCAATCCGTCCAAAACGCTGTATAATTCGCACCGGATTCCAGTGTATGTCATAGTTAATAATATAATCACAATCCTGCAGGTTCTGTCCCTCACTGATACAATCTGTTGCTATCAGAATATCAATTTCTTCTTTTTGCAAATCAGAGGCTGCCATTTTTGCTCGGTTTTTAGATATGGGTGAAAAGTTAAGCAAAATACTGTCGTAATCATTTTTCCCATAGGTTGTTTGTGTATAACTACCGCATACAAGCGCGGAATGTAAATTCAGTTCTTTTTTACAGTATTCCTGAATATTCTTATACAGGTATTGAGCAGTATCTGCAAAGGCAGTAAAAACAATAACCTTTTTATTATTATTGTTGAATGGTGTTTTTACTTTTGAATTAATAATTTTTTTTAATTCAACAAGTTTAGCGTCTCTTTCCGGAGTTACGGTACAGGCATTATTAAGTAAATCGGAAAGTGCTTCTTTATCTTTTTTCAGATCATCCAGCCATTCCTCTAAATTAATATCCGCAAGATCAAATTTTAATTTTTTTCCAATCCATAATTTTATTTATAAGTTTTTCAATTTTTTGAATGGTCCTGTCCAATGATATTTCAAATGATTCTATTGAGCTTTCAAGCCGTTTAAGAAAATTCACTTTCATCATACCTATAAGGAAATGTTCACGGTCAGATTGTTTGAAATTTAAAACTTGCGGTCCTGCTAAATCATCATATTTTTTTTGTTTATCCGGCTGTAAATAAGCAGAAGGATTAAAAACCGCAAGTTTATATTTAAGTATCTGTTTATTAATTTTATCATAAGAAGGGAAACGATTATTTATGTCGATTTCAGGATATACCGAATGAGGTTTATTCCTTTCCGGAAATTTTCCAATTGCCTCAATTTTATAAAAATTTTTAATATGTTTTCTTGAACGGGCAATAGTTAGTTCATCAAGAAGTTTAAAAAATGCTGAATCAAGCCTTTCAAGAAGCTGTTTCATGTTTCGTTTGGGATTTTTTTTAGAATCAGCCCAGTTTGTAAAATGAGTTTGCGCGTTTTTAAGCGTAAGACTAATATCTTTTATTTTACTGCATTCATAAAGAGCGTCATCTTTCCCTTCGGTAATTAATGCAATTTGATTGCGTAAATCACGAAGTATATTATTTACCGGAGTGGCAGAAAGCATTAATACCTTAGTTTTCACACCTGATTTAATAACTTTTTTCATAAGCCAGCCGGCGCGGTTCAAATCTTCATCAGGGTCTTTATCTCCTGCACCTGTCGGGTTTCCGCGGAAATTATGTGATTCATCGATAACAACAAGATCAAAAGCTCCCCAGTTAAAGTTTTCCAAATCAATTCCATTTGCGTCAGAATAGCCATATCTTCTGCCCATATCGGTATGATAGAGCACTGTATAATTGAACCTGTCTTTTTTGAATGGATTAAGCGCATGATTCTGACTTGCCTGATATATAGTCCAGTTACCTTTAAGTTTTTTAGGGCAAACCACAAGAACGCGATTATTTAAAAGCTCAAAATATTTGATAACAGCAAGTGCTTCAAAGGTTTTCCCAAGTCCCACACTATCGGCTACGATACAGCCATTATGTTTTAATATTTTATTAATTGCTCCTTTTACTCCATCCTTCTGGAAGTCATAGAGCATATTCCATATTTCGCTTTCATAAAATCCGGTACGTTCATTAAGCAAACCGCCTTGTTTTTGCTCATCAAGATAGTTTTCAAAGATATGAAACAGCGTTTTAAAGTAGATAAACTCAGGTTCATTTTCAATATAAAGTTGTTCAAGATATTTAAGGACTTCATCTTTAACATCTTCAACAAGCCCCGAATTATCATTCCATAATTCATTGAACCAATTTTTTAAGTCATCCAAATCCCGCCTATCCTGAATGACTATATTCAATTCAATGTTCAGACTTCCTCCCATCCCAAGGCCGTTAACTGTAAAATTTGAACTTCCCATGAGTGCTTCTTTTACACCGTTTGGATTTTCAATTAAATAAAGCTTTCCATGTAAAAAGTTTGGCTTAACCATTGATTTAATACTGACTTTGTTTTTTATCCAATCGGAACATTCTATGGAAATTGATTTTTGTTTTAGACGGCTTTCAATAGGGATAACCAGCTTATCATCCTCAATTTTAAAATCGCGTTTATTTATTTTTGCGGGGTCCAGAGATTTAATGAATTTTGGTTCACCAAAAAGAAAATTAAGATGACCAATCTGATCTAATTGATTTTTGATTTGCTTGTATGCATAAATGGTAAAATACGCGGAAACTATTGATAAATCAGCGCCTTGTTTTATATTATCAATAAGAAATTGTCCTACTGATCCATTTTTATGATTATCACGAATTGAAGTGTTTGGCAATTATAATTCCTTTTATTTATAATAATATTTAGCGGATTAAAATTTTTCCATATGTAAGACATCTTCAAGACCGCGTTTATTTATTGTACCGGGAATTTTTTCCGGATAACCCAATGGAATTAATGAAATTAATTTATAATCTTCAGGTACTTCTAATAATTGCTTTATTTTCTGGCAATAAGTTTTTTTATCTCCGGCTACCCAGCAGGATCCAATTCCTTCTGCCCAGGCAGAGATTAAAATATTTTGAGTAGCTGCTGTTCCATCTTCAAGATAGTATTTTGAATCCTTGCAAAATACTGCTATGCAGGCAGATGCACGAGCAATATGTTTGCCGTAATCGGTAATATCAGCAATATTCCCTAATTGTTTTTGATTAGTTATTACCACAAATTCCCAGGGTTGCACATTATTAGCTGTGGGTGCTAATCTGGCAGCATCAATAATTTTTTTAATAACTTCCAAAGGTATCGGATGCTTAGTATACTGACGAATACTTCTTCTTGTAATTAAAGCTTGTTGAGTTTCCATTATATTATCTCCTTATTGTATTTTATCTCTTTCTATTGCCATTAAAATAATATTCTTAAATTTTCAATCAACCAAATCCTCCTCCATATGACGCAGGATCAGGAATGAGATATCCAAATCCCCCTGTTGAATTTCTTTTAAACTTCATTAATATTGATACACGATAAAAAAGACTTTTGAATGAAGATGGTTTATTTATAACTGTTTTCTGCATTTCATTATTTTTCAAAACTAAAATATCCAAATCAGATTCCTGATACCGGCAAAGAATATGTGAAAGATCATCCTGAACTTCATTTGAAACCAAAAGAACTTTTTTAATTCCATTTTGTTTTAAAAAATTTGCAGACGGCATATCCTGGGGTAAAACACACCAGCGGTTATCAAAATTACCAGGCAGAACCGCATAATCATGCTGTAATCTATTCGCATCCAGAAGAAAAACAGGCGGAGAATCCGGTATAATACTAATATTTCTTAAAACATTTGTACCTTTTATTAATGCATGTATAATCGGAGTCACATTGATTATCATAGCACTTGATTTTGTTCCGTTAAAAAGAGGTATAAGGATAAAACCGATTTTTGCTAAATCAAGACCTGTTATAACGGATTCCTCTCCGGGCAGATCTAAAATAACAGCAATTTCTTTATTACTTTTTAAAGAACTTGAAATGCTTTCAATCTGTATGTTCTTTTTTTCTTCTGTAGAAATCTTTTCAACTTCTAAAATGTCATTATCCGTCATTGCAGCAAATAAAACCGGTTTTGTCCACGGTGTCCATATAGATTTCTCATTTGCCCAAACAGAATAAATTTCAATATTATCCATCTCATCCTTTCTTAATTAATTTTTTTCGATAAGAATTGCCATTTCCTGTGCATTTGAATCAATTCTCGGTTTATCTGACATTCTTCCATAAAAACCACAAGCTTTTCCATCAATAACAAAAACACCAATACAAATATGCTTATTCCCATCTTTTGTTTTTAAAGGAAAACTATTAAACTTTTTCTGTGCGACCCAATTTTTAGGAAAAAAAAATGCATTCAAGCTTATTTTATTTAAATCTTTCTTTGAGATAACTTCATGAATAGTAATGTCCTCCCCTACTCTTCCAAAAGTCGGTTTTACAATCCAATCTTTGTTCTTTCACCAGTCAACTTCACCGGGAGCAGATGAAAAAGTTAAAAATTATTCCCATGAATTTAGATTTAAATTAAGATTTTTCCATACCAGAGGAAGCCTTTTTGATTGTGTAAGAATGGAAACAGGATGATTACAGGAAGGAATTTTTGTTGAAAAAAAATTTTTCCAGCCTGATGATTCTGGTAAATACCGCATCCATTCTATTGGAAAAAATCTAACAATTCCGTCTATCACACCTTTCTGATCAATAGCTATGCTGTATACTTTGTTATTATCCCATCTCAAATGATCAGGAGCTATCAAAACACATTCAAAACCGCCATTTTTAAAAATTTGCGATAAATATAACATGACTTGTCTGTCATCGGAATAACTTGTTGCATAAACAAAAGCAATTCTGCCTTTATTTGGTAAAAGCTGCAAAAATGCTTTCAGCAAAGATTCGCCAACATTTCCGAAGAAAGTCTTATCATGAAAATATTTTGAAACGATCCGGGGTAAACTTTCTGTCTCGGAAAAACCTCCAGGGACATCACTATTTACTTCGGAAACAGCCCATCCGTTTTCAGTCTGTAAGGCGATGAGATAAATATACATAAAAAAATGAGATAAGTGGCTTGATTTTTTTTCTTGACCTGTTCAATTTTTTCTTGACCTGTTCAAAATTGCCTGTTAATAACTCCTCTCACAACTAAACTATTACTTCCAAATTTGCCCACGGATTTAAGATCAGTTTCATAGATAAATACGGGTAATTTATGCTTGACCAATCTGAAAAAAATGATAGCTTTAGTACGCCTGAATCCGAGTATATTGAAATTTTTGTATCTATTTCTCCTGCTATATTCTCATTTTTCACATATATCAATAAGCTATTATATGCCGTTGGTATTATATCATACCCTATCGACGCTAATGGAACGTTATCCGTATCATCACGCCCACTATCATAAGTATACCTTTGCCATGTTGAATACTTTTGGGAGAATCCAAAAGGATTTTCCCATATTGGGGCTATTGGTACTGACCAATCATTAATATATTGGGCAAACCCGTCGCCATTAATAAACTCAGATAGCCATGGGTCTGAAAATGTGGGGAATGCACTTTCCCCAAACTTAAAAAAAGCCCAATAATGAATAGGCTTATTATCCCAATTAAAGAGTGTTAACTCATCTGGAGTATCTAATATCTGTATCGTATTAGTCTCAGCTACCCCTAATTTTTGTATATCAAATAATACTCCACCTGCATTATAATTCCCTGTTTTTATAACCCTCATATCATTTCTTAAATCATTAATGTTAACTTGATCCCCATATTCACCCGATGCCACTTCTTTTGCGTCAAAATTCATTAATCCCATAATTTTCTCCTTATAATACTATTTAATACCATACATACTTTGAATTATAAAATAAATTTCCGGTTTCTATAATATAAACTTCACCGGGTTCCAATCCTATTCCATGTTTCACTGCCGTTATTGTGCCACAAGAAGCAGCATTTTCTTTGTATCCCGATGGATCATATGAAATATTTAAAACTTCTAATTCTATGTCATCCATTCCACCGGTTTTATCTGATACAATAATTAGATCTCCTAAATTAATCTTAATTGTTTTTAGATTAATTGCAAATTTATATAAGATCGGAGGAGATTTTAACATACCTACTTTACGGTTAAAAGCTGCATGGATTTCTGACCTTTTTGTTTTAATTGGCATTCCATCAATATACGGTAAATCACCAATATCTATAACTATGTCGGAATCTATACTATAATCAAAATCGGATCCAAAAGATTTAATCCCAAATATTTTTTTTGAAAAGTCTGAAGTGTATTCATATTTTTGTTTGGTATTTTCTTTTCCATTGTTTCGTAAAATATTAGAATCCATATAATATCCTTTAATCGAATTTTTAACCCGATTAGCCGCAGGATATTTAACTCCTTTTTCATAATCATTTGATTGATCCAATGATTTAGGTGTTATACTAAAAATAGATTTCATTTTTGGATGATAAAAATCGCTGTAAAATTTACCGAAATTTGAATCTATCCTAAAATTTAATCTACCATTATATATGTTTAGAAGATCTGAAATTGCTTCTAAAACCGGTTTTTGTGAATATTGTAAACTGCAATAAATATTACAGCTATTCCTAACTATATTATACGAATCCTCATCCCATAATCTACCCCATATTTGTAAAAAATTTTCAGCCGGAGCGTTGTAATAATCTCTTAATACATCAAGCATATCATAACAGGCCCTAAACATTATAGCTCTTATTTGGCCTATAGGCGTGAATGAATCTATCGAGCGTATTCCATTAACATACGG
>JACQWU010000165.1:15061-30145 GCA_016209155.1 Candidatus Desantisiibacteriota bacterium
GATATTAGAGATTAGAACTAATAATTGTCCTGGACGTTCTGTAGTAAAATATAAGTATCCAATTCCATTTTCGATTGTAGTCAACGAATAAGATACATTTTTAGCAACATTATTTGTATCTAAATAATATACTTGAACTACATTAAACCAATCATATTCCTCTGGGATCTCAAATTTATAGACGATATCATACCTTATATTATTATAATATCTATATCTCTCAACTTTTATTGGTGTAATATACTTATATCCAGATATATATGGCCGATTATTTCCATTTTGGTCTATTTTCCCTAACGGATTTTCTAAAAACAAATTCCAGATATCTCCACTCTCAATAGGTATTGTTTTTTCTGAATTAACCCCGAATGATTCAGTCGGGGTTTCAATCTTTCCAACATATATATTAATTAATTCATTATCTTCCATCGTATCAAATTTAAATTGATGGATTATTTTTTTCCCAATATATTTTTTCCCAAATAATATACCGGGACTAAAATAAACCTTATCTACTTTTGGAATTGCAGAAAATCCAGTTGAGGTACCTTGTTTCAAAAAAATTGGATACCCTGTAAACGTACCCCCATCATAAGAGACTGTCATTGTTCCCCATGTTCTACCTGGTTGTAAAAACATTAAATCATTAGATATAGTATTATTACTCCATGTTGCTATCCCATTGTTCTTGCCGAAAAAATTGCTATCACTATTAACTGCCAGACCTCCAATTATCTCAGTATCAAGAGCTGATACCGAGATTTCTTGAAAATCAAAAGAATTAACATCGTATGCATACCAGGCATAATCTGTAGATTTAGATCCTGCGCCTAAAAAAAAATCATTTAAAATAAATTTAAGTGCATAAAATCTAAATTTTGCAATAAACAATGTTCCATCTGTATTTTCCACCGTGGAAGGGAAAATGTCTTCGGTTTCAATGAATTTTGTATAAATACCGGAATGGTATCGAAAAACCATACATCTTTCATCATCTAATCTTACTAATTTATCAAAACTCAAAAAATCATCGGTATTTTTATATAGTGCTGTATTTGACCCGGCCTGAAAATCTATATATCCTAAAAATGTTTTATTCTGCGATATATCCCCAACCGATATTATTCTATCCGATATATCAATTTCCCTATTCCCTGGATCAGTATATATTTTTGATCTAATCACAGGGCGAGCAAATACTTTTGCCTGTTGGATATCAAATTCCGGCATTATTGTCGCTCCTTTATTTCTATCACCATATCATATCTATTATTTTGGTTTTTACTAATTTCCCATTTCATTGATAGATATCCTTCAATATATATTGATGGGTATATAACTTCATTTTCATAAAATTTAATTTTTCTATTTATTGCTGTTCCCGATCGTGTGAAGGTATATATCTCATACCAATCATCACGAAAATCCTGCGATACATTAACATATTTGATCATCCTTTTTTTCGGACTATGAAGAGACCCTAATTGTTTCAGTGATCCATCACTTGTAACCCCAGTGCTGATTATTTCATCATTCCCGATCATATAATTCGTAGGTGACGGGTTAGCAGATAATATTTTTTCGGAGGAAAAATTTTCCCCGTATTTAACTTTGTTATACGCACCGTAATTTAACACAATCTTATCTATATACGGTGTATTTAATCTTTCATTGTATGAATTCAAAATTAACTTAAATTGAAAATAAATTCCTGATTTATTTGTAGTAATATAATCTTTAACACTTTTAACTGCCCCCCATACCGCCTGCCAGGATGCATCCGGATCCCAATAATCTATAGATACTCCATTATTATCGATTACTGTACCGGTTTTCGCTCCAGCAGGAGTAATATCACTTATTTTTAATTGTATCGTACCTATGTCACCAATAACATTTTTTATAATTTTGAGATTTTCAAAAGAATTTTGAAATTTTATAATCGGTGATAAGTAATAACCACTACTAAAATATTTTTTACCCATAATGTGATTATAATCTATCCACATCACCGGATAATTAGAATTACCATCTTGCCCTCCACCGTAAGTAGCAAGATTATTATTATATATTAATTGGCCAGTATCCCAATATTGATGAGTATCTTCATATTTTAATACATCATTGATATATAATTTATTACTATTTCCTGAACGTTCAAATCTGATTAGAGTTGGATATGTTATTGGAGAAATTTCCATATCCACATTCGAATAATATATCCCATTAATGGTGTAATTATACATCCATCTCCATGTTTCTACACCAGTCCAGTCTAAACATTCAAGCTGGACATTTATAAAATTATTGCTATCGAATTGAAAATACCAATCACCTACACATCTATTATTTATCCCTCCTATAAATTCGGAAATATACTCCCACCAATTTGATGTATCTAACAATTTAGATTCAATTGTAAAATCCTTAATGTCAAAATATCCTGAATTTGGGAATTGAGCGAACGCACTATAATTATATTCGCGTTGACCAGTATTAAGTAAAAATTTTGCACACTTAATACCATTATGGACATCAATTGTTGGGAGCACTCTTGTTTCTATTCCACCCTTACCCCATCGCTGCAAATTAACATATTCACCTGAGTTTCTGTCAATATAATCATCATTTACTGATAATATATTTAAATCATTATTTTCGTTGTATGTTGTAGTATTTTGTTCCGGATTGTGAAATTTACCTGTTTGCCAGGAGATATTATCCGGTATAATGACATTTATATTTTTAAATGTCATTATAACATTATTATCACTTACAAAAGAACTATATCCATAAGTAGCAATATCCACGCCAGAGGATATCGCAAAACCTCTTGTTGCAATGGCTATGCCTATCATATTTACCCTTTTTTAACCAAACTTGTGGCTTCGCTTGGCCCTGCATAAACTCCTGTTATTATATGAGTATCAATCACATTAATATCTGCCTCTAAATCTGATTGCGTGGCATAATATTTTACTGTACCCTCTAACATATTATGATTAGCATCATATGTTGTGTTAACCAATTTAAAATTTTTTCCGGCAAGCGCTTTTACTAGTACCAATACATTATTTGTGTCTGCCGGTAAATTATCAGTCTTCGTTTTTATTAATGTAATATCTGCATTACTGTTAATATTCACAGCACCATTCACTGTTATTTTACCAGTAGTTTCGGTAATTGCAAGATTGGCAAAATTTGGAGGAAAAGCCTGTAATAAACTATATCCTGTTTTATCTGTTAAAATATCACTCAATGAATTTGAGCGTAAAATAAAAGTGCCTAAAACTATCTTGCCAGGAATAGAATTTACTATCCCAGTCCCCCAGACATTATAGCATTTTCCAACCGCATACCCATTGCCGGCACTGGCAATTATTTTAACATAATATTCTCCTGTTTCACTACCACGCTGTGCAACCGTTAATCCGGAAGTAATTTTAGATGCCGACTCATCCTCATAAACCCATGCCGATGGTGTGCGATCAGCATTAGCAATAGCTCCTGTGTCATTTCTATGAGCAGGAAAATCAAAATACAATGTTTCCCCTAATTTTACTTCCATATTATCTCCTTCTTAATATACTGCCACATATATTGGCAGTATTATTATTTTGAGTAATTCCGAAACTTTTGAATGTATTCGTGCCAGACATCGTAATATTCCCGACCATACTCAAATTTGCAAGATTCCCATAATTTTTACTACCTCCAAGAAATGAAACATTTCCCGCATTATTAAGAATAATATCAGGTGGTGTTGTTAACGTTAAATTTGTTGATACAGCCGCATCAAATAAAATACCTAAATTTCTATTATACTTTTGTTTTATCTCTTCATCAGTTAAACCTCTTGAATAAAAACTTACTTCATCAAAATACCCATGCCATTGCCGAGAAGCCATTTCCTCCCAGCCTAACCGAAAATCAGCAGTAGCATCACCAGCAGGCATAGTTACTGTTTTAGCAGCTCCTGCCACGCCATTGATATATAGCGTACATGAATTATTAATTGTCCTAAATACTACATGATTCCATTGATTAAGTCCAAACAATGGGGTATCCCATTGTTGCATTCCTTCTGTATTAGTGTAAAAATTTAATTTTCCGGTGTTGAAAACATATAATTGTTGAGCTCCAACAGAAGGGTAATACGCCATTATATTATTATAAGTTGTATTGGATGATGACATATATAGCCAGAAAGACATTGTCCAATTACTCCCGAAATTAAAATTACAAGCCAGATTTTTTAGCAGATCATCAGACCCATCGAAACCGATAGCCCCATTAAGGACTCCAGATTGATTATACAGAGACCCGTTATATGTTAGATTATTTAGTCCACATACATCTATTATGTCCCCTGATGTTTCATCCATACGCCACAACCCCATTATATTAGAATCAGATGCGGGAGTATTCAAAATTCCCGATCGACAATAAATTTTCCCTCCACCACCAATTAATGTTCTCACATAAGTTTCAGAGGTTTTAAAATATCCACAATGAATATCATACCCATTAAGATTTATATTCCCTTTTATCAAATTAACTGCGACCATTGTATCAATGGTGCTACTTCCTTGATTTCCAGTTAATTTCCAATTGCCATTACTTACGGCACTGTATGTTACATTGCCGGTATTTTTTCCTTTAAAGTTAACCGTTTGCTCTGTCGCTGATGTTGATATGAAATTACACCATGATTTATAATTAACAGGAATATATGTCATTTCAGAACTAAACCGTAATGCTACATTACTATCCCCAGCAGTGGCATCTCCTATCAGTAACATCGTATCGGCATTATGTGTTAGTATCCCTGTATAATTAGTACTTCTCGTGCAATCAATGGAGCGACAATACGCGGCTTCATCAATAGTACAATTTCCAGATGACGCATCAAAAACTACAATATCAGCAGAAGTTGGTTTAGCTCCTCCCCACTTTGCATTATCACTCCAATTCCCATTTCCAGTAGTAAATGTTTTGACTGACATATTTTTCTCCTACAATTTTTTATTTATCCTATCCTGGACATCCACTACTTGTGCGTTTAATGCCCCTTTTACATTTTCTAATATTACGGGTGTAATTGTTAACTCATCTATTTTTTTCTTAGTATAATTAAATTCTTTTTCGTCTTTGATTAATTTTTCATTTAATTCTTCTAATGAGGGATTTAAGACTCTCCTTCGCGCTTCTATTCTCATTTTTTCTATATCGTCTAAGGAAATCCGGACTAAAAAATCCTTCTCATCTATTGTAAAAGATGCGATTTGTATTTCGTTATCTACATTTACTTCCTCATCAAAAACCAATTTGGCAACCATAATTATTTCTCCCTAAATCTCAATGATATTGATTGTATTGCTTGTTCAATATCCGGTATATATGATTTATAATATATATCCGAGAATTTTTCGATAAAACATAGATTTTTATATCCGCTATAATTATCTATATATGCCCTGAACCATTGGTATAAGCTACTTGTATTAGTACAATGCCTATATATTTCATACAGCGCATTAATTTGAGCTAAAAAACAGGTAAAACTAAATTCATATTCACTTTTCCCTAATAAACCATCCATACCGCAACAGTAAAAATCCCAGTTACCATCTACTCCTTGCAGCGTTTGCTCAAAATTATTTTCTTTTTCAATCCATTTAACCGGATTAATTTGAAAAATCAGTTCTTCTGACCAACTATTATTATTTAGTTTATCCCAGACAAATTTCACATCCATTTTTCTATTAAGAATAACTAGGAATTAAATTTCCCCGCGTTGTTCTTCGCCTTTTATTTATTTGTGATTCCTCGATTTTTTTCAGTAAATTCGTATCACTCGAATAATAATTATTCGTTTCATATGTAATATATTCTGTCACTTGCTTTGTATTGTTTGTTTGAGGATTATTTTCTTTATAGCTCGGAACAAATCTCTCTACCGCAGCCTGTGCGCTCATGCGGTGCAATGGTAATACTACTTCCTGCCCATGCCCGATCATAATTTGAGGCTGTCCTGAATAACCTGGAATTGTTCCCCCGACATCTTTTGATAACATCGGGGTAACTAAACTTGCTCCTAGCCCTACTGCCAATCCAACAGGACCGGCTACTGCACCGGCTACTGCTAATCCAGATCCTATTCCAGACAATATTGCCTGTCTTTGTTTTTCAGCTGTAATCATTTTTTCTATTGTTAAGATACTTGTCAATAACGGTATTTTTGCAGCTTCTGATAAAGCTAATGTAGTATTGGTAAGTAGTTGCTTATCATATATTGCATCTATCCCTGCAGATACCAATTTAGATGCGGCCATTTGAACCGCCATCATCATAGTCGATCTTAATATATCTTCTGCTGATGCTCCCATCAATGACATCGATACAACATTTTGAGCCAAACTATTTGTGTATTGTTTTGCAAATTGAATCTTTTGCAATTGCATTTGTACATGTATTGTTTCAAGAGCTTTTATCCTTTGTGCTCTTGATTCTGCAATAGCAGACAGATCGTTTTCTTTTTGTATTTCTGATGTTATTCTTTTATGTATATTTTCTTCTTCTTTTACTCCGGATATAAGTGTTGTTTTTAATTCATAAGGTTTATCAATTTTTTTTGGTTCTTCTTGCGTAGATAAAAATTGGGTAGATAAGCTTCCTGATATTTTGAATTGAGTTCCTGCAAATTTTGCATTAGATTCTAATCTTTCCGCCAGCCGTTTTTTATCTGCCTCGGCCCATTGCTTAGTCAATGTTATTAATGCTGTTATATCTTCTTTTTCATCTTGTAAAACCGCTTCAGCTTCTTGCCGTGTAAAACCCATATCTTCTAATATCATAATTCGAGATATTTCTAATAAATTAATTTTTTCTTCATCAGATATTTGATAATTATATGCCTTTAATAATGTTAATCTTTGTTCCTCTTCTTTTTCAACTCCCAAAATGAAATTATTTAGTTCATCATTTAATCTATTTATTTGTTGCGTTGCTATTGATAAATCCTGCTCTCTTGCTTTAAAATTTTCGTTTGCGGATTTATTTAAATTAGTTGTATTTTTTAATTCTGCCTGTTCTTTTTGTAACTTTAAAATATCTGCTTCTTGCTTGAGCTTATCTTTATTTGTCTGTAATATATTTTGATCAATAGTATTAATATCAGCAAGATGTGCCTTAACTTTTTCATAAACACTCATTAATATATTAACATCACCTTTTTCATATCCAGTTAAATCAGGCATATATCTTTTTAATTCTTCATTTGCATATTGTAATTCGCTAGATCTCATATCAGCAGATTGATGTTGTCCTTCATACGGATTTGCTGCTATATCTATACGTAATCTAAGCACATCTTCCAACGCTTTTTTTTGAGCAACTAATTTTTCTTGTGTATTTTCAGGCACATATAATGCATCAACTGCTTTATCCGCAAGGTCCTTTAACAACCCAACCATTACAGATGATATAGGAATTGTTTTTTTAACCAGTTCTTCCCACAAATCAGCAAAACTTGATTTCATTCCTTGTACTTTTTCAGATGTTGTTATTGATTCTCCACCAATATTAGTTATTAATTTTGCCCCTTTTTCTAACACGGCATTTAACACCGCCTGTTGTTTTTCTTCCTCAGATAATTCATCAACTGTTTTATTAATTGATTGCGCATATTCTTTTACCACATCACTTGTATGCACAATAATATTTGCGGATGCCAACATCCTTGACGATTGCCGCGCAATACCTTCAATGATTGTATTAAACATCGTATTAACATCCTGCCCTGTTGCGCGTGCGGAATATCGAGCCATTTCCAATATACTGCTTATTTTATCAAGCTGAACCCCTAGAACTTGCGCAATATTAGCATCCTGAATCAATTTGTCCGGTTCAATTATACCTGCCGACACTCTTTTCATATCATTAATGATTGAAGTTGAACTATATCCAGCCGCTGTTGTCATATTTTTGAATGCATCAGACATATCTTGTATCTTTGCAACAGCTTCAATTTGTTGAATTGCCACATTAAAATAGTGTATAGCTTTTTCAGCCAGATATATTTTTGAAGTAACAGCGGCCCACATAACATCCATTTCTAATCCTTTAGATGTTTTTGCTGTATCCTCAGTCGCAGTTTGCACTTTTTTAATCGATTGCTCAACCTTGATCATCCCTGCAACCACTTGATCAACCTTAGCTAATATTTCAATCTCTAATTTACTATTCATTGCTCACAGGCCTTTTTATAATATAATTATTTATTTCATTCATTGTATTACTTATCACCCTGAAAATTTGATATATATGCGCAGATTGATTTAACATTCCGCCGCTGTCCGGCAAACATTTTAAGTTTTCACACATAACATATAAATTAATCATTTCATTTACTTCATAGATATATTGTTTTTTCTCATTCAACAATGCTATTGGACATCGATGAAGCAACACATCCAATAAAAACAATTCCGTTTCCGGCTCTGCTTTACACCCTCTTATGCCTTGATAAGAGGGTTCAGTACATTCATTACAATTCCAAGTTTTATATTTTTCATCTAATTTAACTTTTAAATATAAAACTAACGTATCAAAAAATCCTGTGCTACCTCTGAAAAGTTATTAATTACATGCAAAATTTCAGTAGTATTATCAAGAGATAATATTTCAAAAACCTTATTTGTATCAATTTTACCTGCTATGACTGGAAAAGGGATAACATTCCCTTTTCTATCTTTTTTAATCCAATCTTTTAAACATTCTTCGAATTTTAAATTAAGCTGTTCTTCAAGTGGTTTCCCTACTGCCTTAACCAGCAAAAGCCCTGATGGATTTTTAATTTTATATACATCTCTTTTATCTTCCGGCAGGTCTCTGTCTGCTAAAAGTACATATGATATTACTTCGTTTGAATCAACTTTAATAATCTGTTTTTTAGTTTCTTTTTTTTCTTCTTTCTGCATATATATTCCTCCTTATATTTTTTTTAGCCAGTACCACATCAGTTATACTGTTAAAGTATCAATCGTCTCAAAATATACCGGTGGAGCGTTATAAATCACAATCTGATCAATATTTGGTTCAGTTGTTATTCCCGCACCGATACATTTAATCCCAAGCCCAATCCCCTGTACGCTATTAATTGTCCCAACGCCCATATCAGTTGGTCTTTCTATTACGATGTACCCATCTTGAGTCATATTAAGAGTTCCATCGTATATTATTTTTCCAAGCTTATCCAAACTTGACGCACCATCAGATGTATATCTTATTTCCGCATTAGTCCCAAAAACCAGTCCAACCGCCGGAGTGATAATTTTGAAATATACAACCTCAATTGGTATTTTACTCAGGATAACACAATAATCCCCGCTTTCAGCTGTAGCAGTATCTGAGAACATGTCAAAATAGTTAGCTCCTAAATCCTTTGCCGAGGCAGTTTTATCGTAAAATGTTACTTCAGATAAATCATAAGTAAATACTTTAATAATTAAATTATCATTATCTCCACAATTAGCCTCGTTAATTCCAAGTAACTTACAATCTAAACTTTCCTGTGTTCTTTTCCCGCCGGTTTTACTTTTTGGGGTAGGGTCTTTTTTTAGCATAACGCGCGGCATAGTAGCAGTATGCATATATTTATTACCATCCTGTCCGACAGTTTCTATCGTATCACCATGAGTCAACACATACTTAACCAACATTGAATTCCCAGCATGAAACAAAGTCCAAAAATCAGCTGATGCTAAAAATTTTTCTATCTTTAACGAAAAAGCCGAAGAATAAATTGTTCCATCCTTAAAAAATTCATCCGGATTTATACTTCCTAAAACAAAACTATCCAATACCCGTTTTAAATCCAGAGATAAAACCATTTTTTGAATTTTGACAGGTGTAGATAAATTATCCATATAACCATAAGCATGGCTAAACATATAAGGCGCTTTACGAGTTGCATCAGTTAGCCCTGTAGTTTTATTTTCAAGAGTAACAACGTTTTTACATCCTCCCGACATTTTATATTCAATTTTTTTTCCGGCATCAAGCGTGATATCAAATTTATTTGGCATCCCGCCTGTAGCTAATTTATTATATAGCCCGCCGATAACCTGTTCTAATGATATTCCACCAGCTGGAGGATTATATCCCGGGATTGTCATATGCGACCTTCTAAGCGTTGCTAGTGGAGGCGTCATAACATAATTTTCACCTAAAAATTTCATAATACGATTAAATACTTTTGAGTTTGGCCGGAGCAATTGACCAATATTAATATCTCCCCGCACAGTTGTCCTTATAACCTCGCCAGTTGAAAACGGAGATGTTCTTATTTCCGATTTATCCGCCTCCTCCTCTTGTACTATTTTTTCAACATCAAACTCAGTGAATTCTTCCAAAATAGTACTCGCAACAAAAGTCCCATTGACAACTTCATCGCCAATCATACCTATACGCTCATTGTCATATACTTTAACTGGATTTTGATCAAATGACATTTTTTATCCCTCCGTTAATTTTTGTTATATTATTTTTTTCCAATTTTATTCTCCTATATTAGGCTGTACAATATCATCGCCATTATCCTGTACATATATGGTATGCTGCGCTTTAGTAAAAAATCTGCATCCAACCATATATTTATTATTTTTATTTTCAAAATATTCTGTAACATCAACTTTTTCTATTCCCCAGGTCTCAGACATATTACAAAACCCATTAATTTTATAATTATCAGTCATTGCCTGGTAACATATTCCAGACACCCGTTCCAACTCTTCAATTTGTAGTTCTAAATTAACTTGATCGGAAAAAATAATTGATTGTGCAATAAGATCAACTTCCTTTTCCCTCGGAAATTGAACCCATTTATCATCACCGGTACCATGCCTGAAAATCAAAACAACAGGAAAAATACTTGTTTGCAATTCTGCTATATTTAAAATAGCCTTTTTAATACCCGTTGTTTGCTTAGTTCCTTCATACACACGCCGCATATTCTCAATAAATGCAAAAAAATAATCACCTATAATATTTCCATCATTATCTTTAGTTCCATATGTATCAAATGGCATTTAAATATCCTCAAAAGTTTTTAAGCGTATCACGTGTAAACGTTCTATCTGAAGATGAATAATTTATTCCAACACCCGAATCTGGAGCAGGAGTATCAACCCCCAGACTAATTGTTCCAGCTGCAACTTTTTCCAAAAACTTAATGGCATTGTTATAACTTGCCATTATTGATTCCGTAGACCCAAGCCTGCGCTGATATAAAAAATGTTCAGAAATATCCTTTGCGATTTTTTTTAAAATTGCAGGAACGGGAGACAATGGAACGGTATATTTTGTTTTCAAATAACTGTCGATTAAACTTTCCGTATCAATAATATTATTATTAACCACAGTATCATTAATAACCCCATTATTGTCATCATCAGTAAGACCTATTAATTTTTGTTCGGGTACCCGATCTAAAATATCCGTTTGCGTAATATAATTTCCCATTTTATGCCCTTAATCGCTTTTATTGTAGGGGCAGGTCACTGTGCCTGCCCTCATACAATAAAAAATCAAATCATGTAGTCCTGGTATCTTTCCACAAATACCCCAGTCCGCTATCAACCTGTCTAATATCAATTTCCTCAGCAACCTCATACACCTGCTGATGTTCAGCATCTTCATAATAAGTATATGTTGCGCGAGGTAATCCATTAGATGCATATACAAGCCTTGCCTGTACTCCTGCCATTGGCATTTCCAACCCTGGTGTTTCATCGGCGTTGTAAACCAAAAATGCCGACCCTTTACCCGCATTCTTTTCCCATATCAGCCTGTTTGTAAATTCCGTCCCTGCTTTTGTTTCTTTTGCAGTGTTCTCAATCGGATAAGCAACAACAACATCCTTAATTTTCAAGACTTTTGCAAGTATGTCTTCAGTTACAATTGCCCTCTCGGTGTGTGACATCATTGCCAGCACTGTTGATTCTTTGCAAATTTGATTAAAAGTCATAAAATCAACAAATAATCTAAGTAAGTCAGGGGTTACTCCGGAATACAAAAATATCTGTTCTATCCCATTTGCAATATCAACAAGGAATGTATTCCCTGTGCCTGCCGCCCATTTTCCTTCCGCATCTTCACCGGCTGCAACTCCGCACCATGTTGCGTCTAAAACGCTAGACGCACATATAATTTCACGTGCCAAATCGACTTTATTGGTGCTATGATTAATGGCATTCTCTTCGAGTCTGAGAGGATATGCATTTGGAGCTTGCTGATAATCTTTTTGCTTATCCGGTACCGGTGTAGCATGACAATTTTCAGTTGTGCTAATAGATGTTTCTGTCATTTTGTAAGTACTGCGTGGTGCACGCCCGGTTTCAGCTCTTTTCCCTGCATCATTCCTAAACCAGTCCGCACGTAAATATTTTGGTATTTTTGCTTTTGGATCATAGACATCCACTATAGGATATATTTTATCTGCAATATATCTATTTAGTGGATTTCTTACCGCAATATTTGCAAGTGGACCACCAACTAAATTTTTTCTTTCCATATTTTTTTCACCTTCCTTTTAAATCAATTTTTAAATTTTCATTCCCGCGAAGGCGGGAATCCAATACTAAACCGTTGTTAATGCAACTCCATCATTTGCTGTTACTCTCCACACCAAAGCCGCACCTACTGTCATTGCAGTCAAAACTATCATATCTTTCACAGCGCCAAAAGTAAGAGTATTGTTACCGGCCTGGTTCACCGCCGCTGATACTGTAATTACAATATTCCCAACATGAGTATCATCGATTAAGGCAATTTCCTGCCCAATGAAAGTTGGAATTGCAAGAGTTCTTGTCTCTGCACCGGCAGAAGTCAATGCGCATACACCTGATGCAGTTACAGCTATTGCCCCAGAATCTCCCGGATCTGCAATTGCATTATTCATTGAGTTAAGCGTTGATGTTGTTAATTGCGTCATTGGAGTAAGCAAAACCGATGCAAGATCATCCTCAGCGCCTGATGGTTCGATTATCATCCCAGCAGGATACTGTGTTGCAATAGCAGCTTGCGCCTTACCTGCATCAGTAGCATCAACATATTCAATTGTAACAATAGTCCCATTTACAAGCGCGCCTGATGTTTCAATTTTTGATATACCTCCTGATCCTACTACAGCAATGTCTGCCGCTTCACCGGCAGCAGGAGCGTTTTGCAAAACCCCAAAAGGTTTTTCAGTAGCAGAATTAGGGCGCCGCACTTTTCCTTCAGACGTTAATACTACTATTTTATATTGATCATTACTTAAATCCTCATCAGCAAGTCTTGAAACCACTAAAAGTTTATTTTCAGTTGCCATATTTCTTTCACCTCCTATTTTTTGTCATTCCCGCAAAAGCGGGAATCCAGTATTTAAAACATATTCTATTTTTTTAATTCATTAGCATATTCAGCTACAAGAGTTACATTTTCATTTTTAATTTGCTGATACGATTCAGCAAAATCAATAGATTTTCCTGACTTTAAGACTTCTTTTATTCTGTTGTTTGTCATCACAATCAGCTTTTCCCCTGCAGTTCCCGTCCGCGGAATATCCTTATCCTGCCCCGCAAACTCAGCAAATTCAACCTGCTTTGGTAGATACGTCTTACAAAATTCCCTGAAAAATTCCGACGGAGTTTGTTTTTTCTTTGTTCCGTCTG
Source organism: Candidatus Desantisiibacteriota bacterium (assembly GCA_016209155.1). Taxonomy (GTDB): domain Bacteria; phylum JACRDZ01; class JACRDZ01; order JACRDZ01; family JACRDZ01; genus JACQWU01. The sequence continues at coordinate 28,777 of JACQWU010000165.1, forward strand.
CGCCAGCCTCGGCAAAATCAACGGTGGTTTGATTTTCTGCTATTGCCGCGCTAAAGTTAGTAATCCCCATTCCAAGTTTTTCCATTGCGGGAATAATTTTACCTTCCTTCTTGAGGCGTTCGCAAAAATCAGAAGACTCTTTTTTCTTTGCTTCCGCTTCTTTAGCCTTAAGCGCATTTTCCCGCGCAAGTAAGGCATTTTCCTTTTTCGATTGAGCCTCAGCAAATTCAGCAGCAAGTTTTATTTTTTCCGTTTCAATTGCAGAATTAACAGCAGCTGCAACTTTTGATTTTACTTCCGCCTCAGAAAAAGATTTTTCAGCTGAAACATCAAAATCAACATCAACCTCTTTAAAAAGATTTTTTAATTTCTCACCAAATTCTTTAAAAGTCATAGTTTTATTCACCTCCTTATCATTAAATTTATTCAAAATTTCCTCAGAAAAATCTATAGATATCCCTTCTTTTTCCTCAAACGCAATATCCGGCAGCCCGCCAACCGCCGGGGGAACTGCTCCCAAATACCCTATATGCCGGAGACTCCCGTCAGGACGTAACGATATCGACCTTTTTTTATATAATCCTTTACTCACCCAATCTTTAAATTCAGACAAAACCTCTTTAGGTTTATATAACAAAAAATCTCCGGATCTTTTAATAGCCTCAACCCAGCCATATGCCGGAGCGTTATCTTTAGGATGGCCAATCACAATTGAAGCCTCTTTGTATAATGGATTATATTTACTCACTATGTCATCCAAATCATCCTGTCTCCATATTTTTATATTTCCGTTGTTGTCAATGTGAGCCCCGGTCCTAAAAATTGGAATCCATTTTTCATCTGCCATTACGCATTCCCTCCTATTAAAAATTTTACCAATGCATTATTTATTTCTTCCCAGTCTTGTGTTTGTACCATCAAAAACGGTCGCGCCGGTGTTGCCACAAACCCGCGCTTAGATTTTATGTTTGCACCACTGCCAATCCCAAATTGATGCCTTGCAGCGTATTCAACATTTGTCTCAACCGTTGCTTTATCCGTATATGCCTTAGCATTTATTGATCCAAGCAATCTGCCAGAGGTTATTAATATTTTTTTCCCTGCTGTATATCTCTGAAACCCTGCTGTTTGTACCCCCTTTTTTGTATACGCCTGGCGTTTTTTCCCCATCGTATATCCAAGCACATAAGAAATCATCTTAAGCGGCTGCCATTTCTCAGGCCGTCCGCCGGCAGCAAAATTGTCAACAACCGAAGTCCTCACGATTTGTCCGATAATTTTCATTACCGGAGTCATGTTTTTCGCACGTTCTTCAATTTGCTTTATATTATTTTTCACTTGCTCATCATCGAGCTTAATTTCTAATTCC
>JACQWU010000166.1 GCA_016209155.1 Candidatus Desantisiibacteriota bacterium
TTGGAATTGAGTTTTGTTTGTCTTAGTGATATTATATGAGATTATTAAAGGGAAGACAAAATAAAACTCACACATAATTTAAGTATTAGTAAATTATTAGAAATGTAATTAGAATGCGCTTCATAACCCGAATAAAATCAAGTATTCACAGAACTTTAACTTTTGTAAAAAGTATTAAAAGTATTAGAAGTATTAGAAAAACATTAATCAAATTAGAAAAAAAAGTATTCATGGAGAAATACCATTGAAAAAAAAAGTTGTCGGGGTAATACCCGCACGATATGGTTCAACACGTCTTCCGGGTAAGGCGCTTATCCTTATTCATGGCAAGCCAATGATACAGCATGTGTATGAGCAGTGTATTAAAGCATCCCGGCTTGAAGAAGTATATGTGGCAACAGATGATAAGAGAATTTTTGATTGTGTTAAAGGTTTTGGCGGTAAGGTAGTAATGACATCTCCTCATCATCTTTCGGGAACTGACAGAATCAGAGAAGCAGCTAAGCATATAAAAGCTGACATTATTGTAAATATTCAGGGGGATGAACCTCTTATTGTACCTGAAATGATTGATCAGGCTGTTATGCCTCTGGTAAAAAATTCTAAAATTTACATGAGCACACTGGTAAAAAAAATCGATAATCCTCTTGACCTTTTTAATCCCAGTATTGCAAAAGTAATTATTGATAATATGGATTATGCTGTTTATTTTTCCCGTTCACTGGTCCCCTACCCGCGTGATGCAGAAAAAATGACACCTGAATATTTTAAAAAAAGCGGTATATTAAAAACCTCTATTTTTTACAAACATATTGGTTTATATGTTTATACACGGCGTTTTTTATTTAAACTGACTTCTCTTCCTCCATCTTTGCTTGAACAAACCGAAAAATTGGAACAACTTCGGGTTATTTCAAATGGTTTTAAAATTAAAGCGATAGAAACCAATTTTGATACACTCGGAGTAGATACTCCTCATGAATTAAAAATAGTTAAACAAATAATGGTGCGAAATCTGGATTTAAACGATACTATCAAAAGTAAAAAAATTAACCACAGAGGTCGCAGAGATTAACTATGTGTTCTCAAAAAAAATTTCCAATTCATTATGATTTTAAGGTTTTTCTGTGTTCTGTTATGTAAATTTTTTTATACACGTAGGAAAAATTTATGAAATTTAAAATATATTCATTAAAATCTATTTCAATATGTGTATTATTTTTTTCTTTATATAATTATCTTTTCAGCAAAAATATTGAAAGTAAGAAGCAAGAGATAACCCTTAAGAAAGATATTGAAAATATCCGTAAAAAAGTGGATTTCGTTATAGTGTCTATGCACTGGGGCACGGAATATCAATTAATACCTACAGAAAAACAAAAAGAAATTGCACATAAAGGAAATTTCCTCCCCTTTAAATTAAGCATTTATTTAGACTGGCTTATTTTTTCAGATCGATGCGCATACAGGTTATAAAAAAACTGTTTTACTTCAGATAGTTCTATGTCTATTATTATTTTTAGCTTTTCCTGTTCCCCCAAGCTCAATTGCTTGAAATATTCATCAGCAATCAGTGAATCCAATTTATCTTTAATATCATTGTAATCTTGTTGAATATTATCTATATTATAATCAGTATACATTATTTCGCCTCCGGGAAAAACAGAAGCTTCTCTTATTGATAGTCCGGCTAAATTCTCCAATTGCCGGTAGATTTCCATCCTGTAACCGGTTAATGTTCTATTTCCGCCTCTTAAAGCCTGTATATATGTCCTGAAATCTGACGGATCAATTAACATTATCAGGCGGCTTGCTATTTTATTCATATTCTCCTTAAATGTTATAGTGTGCAGTAAAAAAATTTCATTAGATATAACATCAAGAACTTGAGATAATTTATCATAGAAATAATTTCCTTCCGCAATCATATTCATTATATTAGCGCCAATATCATCCTGCTTGCTGACAATTTTTTCATGTTTTTTGTCAGGACTTACTACCAGGTATAAAAATGCCTGAGATTCGATCTGATTCATAATACTGAAATGATTCTTAAGATATTTTTGCCCTCCTTCAAAAAACATAATATATAATTCTCTTACCACTATATCTTCATAAGATTTAGATTCTGAACCCTTCTGCGCACGATTAATAAGGTTTTTTAATTTTTTTTCAGCCGGGTTCTCTTCATTCATTATGTTTAATGAGATATCCTGTTTCTTCAAAATTGCTTTAAACCAATCAGGATATTTTCCGGCATGATATTTATCATAATACTCCTTTAGCGCCAGGGGGTCGGCCACTTTTACTTTTGTATTCATGTTTTGAGCATTCATTGCTGCTGCTTTTAACAATATTAAAATAATAAAAATAGTTTTAATGAGTATATCCTTTTTCCATTTTTTTTTCATTCCCAGTTTTTTTTCACTTTGTATCTTCTCATGGGTAATAGGATTCATCCCTGTATAATAAATTGCTGTGGATATGGTCATGGGTGTCGGATAAAACTCCTGTATTTGTTCTATTTTTATTCTGTTTTTTTGCAGATAATTTTTTAATTCTTTTTCTGTTTTTTCTGAAGAACCCGGATGTCCAATTATAAAATACGGAAGTAGAAATTGTTTTTTCCCGGATTCCTTACTTTTGGTATAAAACATTTTTGAAAAATTTTCATAAACTGATATAGGCGGTTTTGCCATTATGTTTAGAATTGAGCGATCAGTGTGTTCGGGAGCAATTGATAATTGTCCGGGGGTATAATACTTTACCAGTTGTTCAATAAAATTATTATCAAGTAAAGCCATGTCATATCGTATTCCCGAATTAATGTAAACAGCTTTAATGTTTTTATTTTTTCTGATATTTTCAAGTAAAACAAGATATTTTGCGGAAGAACTGTTCAAATTTTTGCAGATAAAAGGATATAGGCAGCTTATTCTTCTGCATTTTTTTTGGAGTGCATCGTTTCCGCAGTATGTACCGTACATATTTGCAGTGGGACCGCCGATGTCAGTGATTACGATATTCTGATTTTTTTTATGCGCTGTATTGTTTATAAGTATTGAGATTTCTTTATTAATCGACCCTATACTCCTGCTTTGCACTATTTTTCCCTGATGAATATAAAGTGAGCAGAAACTGCACCCGCCATAACATCCGCGATGTGAGGTTATGGAATTTTTAACTACCGAAAAAGCAGGAATATTTCCCTTGTATCCGGGATGGGGTTTATAAGTAAACGGTAATGCATATATTGCATCGAGTTCCTGTATAGAAAGAGGAAACGCAGGCTGATTTATCAGAATTCCGCGGGTACCGGTTTCCTGAAAAAGACGTGAAGCATTATATGGATTAAGATTTGATAATATAATACGGGTCATTTCGGAAAAATCGGATTTGAAGGAAGATAAGGACGTTTTCCGGCAATCCCTTTTTCGCTATATGGATCATCGGAGCGTATTTTCCTTTGCGAGGTATAAAGGGATACCATTGAATCAAGGTTCCCTGCTGTGACTCCGAAAAAAAGCCGTGGACAGCCAAGTAGAGTAAAATCATGAGTGCTATGCCAGTCGGGCTGTGAAATTATTCCGACTTTAAGTCCTAAAGATTCTAAAAATCTTCCTATTAAAGCACCGGCGAAAGACGGATGATCAACATAAGCATCTGCCGAGATAATTATTACATCCAGTTCATTATACCCTATTTTTTTTGCTTCATTCAAATTTGTCGGCAAGAAATTAAATGTAGAATTCATAGTATATTTTCATTTTTTTTACTGCATTAAAATTTCGATATGGAGTGCTGCTGCACGGGCTAATGCTTTGAGATTATATCCGCCTTCAAGTACGGAAACAATTTTTCCGTTACAACTTTCTTTTGCCAGATTTTTTACTATTTCAGTCATCATGGCAAAGCCTTTGTCCGTAAGCGGAAGCGAAGCCAGAAAGTCTTCAAAATGACTGTCAAATCCGGCAGAGATCATGAATAGATCGGGTTTAAATTTTTTTGCATGAGGAATCAGCTCCTCCGAAAATTTTTTCAAAAAATCTTCCTCGCTAATTCCTGCATTTACAGGTACGTTTACCGTAAATCCCTTTCCTTCACCTGTTCCGGTTTCCTCTTTTTTCCCGGTACCCGGATAATGAGGGAACTGATGAATAGAAAAATAAAGAACGGAGGGGTCGCTGTAAAATATATTTTGAGTTCCGTTTCCATGATGCGCATCCCAGTCAACTATAAGGATTTTTTTTAACCCATATTTTTTTTGCGCATAACGCGCGCCTATCGCTATATTATTAAACAGACAAAATCCCATACCGCAGGCTTTTTCAGCATGATGGCCCGGAGGTCTGACAGCGCAGAATACATTTTCAACCTCACCGCCCGCTACGGCATCAACCCCGCGCATTACTCCGCCGACAGCCATGAGAGCGACATTATAAGATTCTTCACAGATGACAGTATCAACATCAATATTACTGATCTTCTGAACGCATTTTTTCCATACTTCTTTGGCATAATCAGTATCATGAGCAAGAGAGATGTCCTGTTCTGTGGCTTTATATGGATCTATGTGCAGCAGCTTTTCAAATATTTTTTTTTCTTTAAGCTCTTTGATAATTGACTGAAGCCTTTTGGGGTTTTCCGGATGATGTCCTGTATTATGTTCAAGATAATACGGACTATAAACAAAACCTGTTTTATATTTCATATGCTCTCCCCATTACTTCCATTTAACACAATTTGAGTATTTAAGTTACCAATCCAAATATTTTAGCGGCCTTATTCACTACTTCATCAGGATCAAATGGTTTGGTTAGATATTCATTTGCACCAACTTCCAGACCTCTTTGTTTGTCAATTTCCTGCCCTTTTGCAGTAAGCATGATTATATGCATCTTATCAAGTTTGTGTGTTTTCTTTAATGCTTCACACATATCATAACCATTCATTTTAGGCATCATCACATCAAGAAAAATTAAATTTGGTTTATGTTCTAAAGCCATTTCCAATCCTTTCTCCCCGTTATGAGCGATAAGTATTTCCACTCCTTTATCAGCAAAATCTTCTAATGCTTCTTCAAGGAGCGCTCTGATATAAGGTTCATCATCTACAATTAAAACTTTTTGGGTTATCATATGTAATCTCCTTTTCCTTAAGGATGAGAGGTTAAACTCTCAGACACATTATTCATTTGTCGTTTATGATTAGTTAATATTAGTAATATTAGTATATCAGAAAGTTTAAAAATAACAAGCAATAAAATAACATAATTATCTGATGGCTTAAATAATATAAAACCGGCTGTTTTTCCTCTTTTTGACTGAATGAATGCATAATCATTAAAAAAACGCAAAAAAGAAAAACTGTAAAAACAAGATTCCCCTGAATGAAACTGAGAAGTGAGAAAGACAAAGAAGTATTCATGAATAATAAATTCAGAGTGCTTGAGGTAACAGAGAGTTTTGAAAGCAGAGGAATATATTTAAGCTGAAGCGCAACATTGGCTCCTAATGCCAGAGGTATATAAAATTTTAATGTGTCAAAATAGTGCTGGAAGTTATTTTTTCTATCCAATCCGTAAAACATAGAATTTGCAAGCCATATAGAAAGACCAATTATTACCGGCAGAGACCAGTATAGTAAACTAAAATTAAAATATGAAGAATATTTTTTTGATTCAGACACGGCAATTGCAAATGGAATACTTAGATGGCAGCATATCAAAATAGAAGTTTTTTGCCCGAGTTGTTTGTCTTTAACAATATCCCATCCAGGCAGGCGTACGTTAAGCTGTGGTGAATTATTCTGGCATAACCGGATGCAGCGATAGCAAAGTTTACATAAAGTATTATTTGTAATAAATTGAGGATGAAGTGACATGGGACAGCCGCTGATTGTATCATTGCCTTTAAAGCAGTCATGGGTTTTGCATTTGTTAGCGCAAATATCCGGATTTGAACGTAATTCAATAATTGACGCTGCTGATAGAATTCCCGCTGTCCAGCCTAATCCGCAAATATAGCGGCAATAAGTATGGCGTTGAAATAAAATATTTATAGTAGCCGCAAAAGAAAATCTTATAGCCATTATAATTCCTGTTCGAAATGCGGAAGATTTCATAACAAATATCTCTTCAGCCCAGATAATTGTTAATAAACCAATAGTGATAAAATAATGCGTATTATCTTTAATAAAAGATGGAACTTTTAAATTGAAGTGCTTTATTTTTCTTAATACAATTCCAAATTCATTAATTGGACAAATCCCGCACCAGGATCGGGCTAAAAAGAAAAAAGAAAAACAAAAAAAGGGCCACCACAAAGACCATGCAAGGAATGTTCCAAAATTAGCGCCAAATTTATTTTCATGAAAAAAAGCAAAATAGTAAATAAGAAAAATAAATGAAGAACTTACAATGATGAGAGAATGAGGGAAAATACCTTTCCTTATTAAATTATAGACAGGCTTAATATTTAAAAGATTATAACTATATTTACCTGCTGCTGCTGACATTTCAAGAAAAATATATTCGCTGGTAATAATTTCCGATTCTGTCAAAATACAGGCACGTTCGATAATATCTTTAAGTTCTTTTATATTCCCTATACGGTAATTATAGCTGATTAGTTTTTCATATGCTTTATTATCTATTCCTTTAATGCTTTTACCTAAAGAAATTGAATACTCTTTAACAAAATATTCAATAAGCAGACCAATATCTTTTTTTCTTTCTTTTAAAGGAGTAATTTTTATAATATTTTTATTCAAAATTTCAAAAAGACCAATATCAAACTCGCCTTTCTCAATTTTTTTATCAAGTAATACAGAACTTGAAGCAACAATTCTTACATCATATTTTGATAATTGAACAGCTTCTTCTTTTTGCTCTTTCCCGGGTTTAAGAAATTCCGTCAGCTTTTCCCCGAGCTCTTTTGGAAGCCGGTCAATATTATGTAAAAAAAGCGTACCTCCGTCTGCTAATTCCATATAACTAAACTCGGATTCCGGCTTCTTCGAATCATATATATTATTCGACCCCAGAAGTAATGCGTAACTTTTAGGGTCAGATGAAAATATTGCGCAGTCAATAGAAATAAAAGGACTTTTTTTTCTTGAACTTTCTCTGTGAATTTTGCGTGCTAAAAGATTTTTCCCTACGCCGTAATCTCCATAAATAAGATAAGGGATGGGATCCTGCGGTATTTTTTCATTCATACTGATGATACGTGAGGAACTGCTTATTAATTCTTTGTAAGTTTTTTCTTTTTCTTCATTTATTATTCTTGTAAGAGCTAATTGCCTTTTATGTTCCCAGTTAATTTTTTCCAGATAAGCATTTTTTATTGCTATAGATGCCTGATTCGCAAGACTGAAAACAAGTTTTTCATCACGCGCATTAAATTGATTTTCATTTTGAGAAGTCAGAATAATCACACCAAAAAGCTCATCTTTTATTTTTAACGGAATACCTAAAAGAGAAGTTGTATTACATTTACAGAATTCCATTTTTTGTTTTAATTTTATATCATTGACAATTTCCGAATTTTTTGTCTTAACAATTAAATTGGCAAGGACTTTATCAGGATGAGTTAATCTGGAAGACGGGCAAAGATTGCCTATAGAAGCCTTTAATTGCAATTCACCTTTTTGTATTTCCAGAAGATAGATAGCATAAGTATCTGCTTTAACAATATTTTTACTTTCAAGCAGTACTGATTTTAAAACATGATTGAGGTCAAGCTGTGAACTTATATTACCGCCGAATTTATATAATAAGTTTATTTCTCTGTAACTGCTTAATGTCTCCTGAAGCAGCTCTTTTTTTTCAATTTTAAGTTTTACGATTTCTGCTAATAAATCCTTAAGCACTAAGGATAAAGTAATAATTTTATCTTTTTCTGCCGTTTTACTTTTGACATAAATATAACCAAGAGGATCATCGTCATAAAAAAATCGGGATAAAACCCCGTTGTCGATTTCATAATATTCATCCTGAAATCCGGTTTTTAAAATTATTTCTTTATTGATCGGATGTACAGATTGGCTATTAGAAGAAGTAACAAATTCACCATTAATATCATAAACAGAAAACTCATCATCAAAATTTGATAAATTGGAAATTTCTTTTAATAATTTAGAAATGTCATTCAAATCATCAGAAAGCAGCCGTGACAGATTTATTTTTTTTCCCGATTTTCCCATATAAATTATCCTGGTTAATTATTTATAATTATTCAGGTATTTAGCTTAAAGGCTTAAGTGTGTTAGCTATAATATTATGATGAAGCTATTCAAAAAACCTTCTCATCTACCCGAAGCTTTGTGTAATCACACATTTGCTTTTTCGTCCCTCGTCCTAATGAGCAAAGCGAATGGTCGTCCGTCGTCCCTCTCATTGCGCAATGCCGTCTATTCACTCGAATAATTATTTATCACGGGTAAGAACGATTATGCTGGATTTTTCAGAACCTTTAACAAATTTTAAAGTTTTAATAAGCTCATAATTGTTAGATTTAGAAATAATATCATCAATAATTATCAGATCGGGGTTTTCTTTTGTAGCCAGTTCCAGACCTTCTTTCCCATTATATGCAGACACAACCTCATACCCCTTTAAATTCAAGGCCTCTTGAATTGATCTGGATACTGATTTATCTTCTTCGATAATAAGGACTTTTTTATTTGCCGATTTTTTACCGGAAAGAAGCTCGGACACAGATTTTATTAATTTTTCGGCCGCATTAACAGATTTAGTAATATAATCATCAGCCCCAAGCCTGAACCCTTTTTCTTTATCTTCAAACACAGAATGAATGAGTATAGGAATATTAGCTGTTTCTTTATTCGATTTTAAAATAGTTAAGATATCAAATCCGCTCAACCCCGGCATTAAAACATCGCAAATTATTAAATCCGGTTTTTCTTCTCTGGTTTTTAATATAGCCTCATTTCCATCACAAGCCTCAATGACACGATAACCTTCATCTTCAAGCTGTTGTCTTAAAAGAGTTCTGATATGAGCTTCATCATCAACAACCAGAATAAGATGCCCTTTCTGTATCTTGCTTATTTTATCAAGAAAAATATTCCCGGCAATAGGAACATATTCGATTTTTTCTTCTGCAGAAGAAGCCTCCATTATTACAGGTAAAGTGAAAATAAAATTGCTGCCTTTGCCATACTCGCTTTCAACCCATATTTTTCCGCCGTGCGCTTCGATTATCTCTTTGCAAATTGTAAGTCCGAGCCCTGTTCCTTTTGGCCTGTCACTTATTGTATCTCCCTCGCCAAGCTGTTTGAATTTTTCAAAAACTTTACTGATATCCTCCGGTTTGATACCAATTCCTGTATCTATTACTCTTATTTCAACATGGTCCTTAAATTTTTTCACAATAAACGTAACCGACCCGCTATTTGTAAATTTAATAGCATTGCTTAAAAGATTTGTTGCAACCTGAATTAGGCGGTCTTTATCAACATTTACTTTTGGCATGCATTCATCAGGTATAAATTTTATTTCCAGTTTTTTTTCATCGGCAAGCGAAGACGTAGCATAAATAGCCGTATTGCATATATCCTCAATTTTTACCGGTTCCATCTTCCACTCAAGTTTTCCGGCTTCGATTTTAGCTAAATCAAGAACATTATTTATAAGTCTTGCCAATCGTTCACCTTCTGAGGTAATAATCTTAAGATTTGTTATTATTTTTTCGGCAGTACCCGAAATCCTGGGATCATTCATATTAAGAACGGTGATAATATCCCTTTCCAATTTCTTTTGAATTATTTTGGCAAAACCAAGAATTGAAGTCAGAGGAGTTCGCAGTTCATGAGATACGATGGATAAAAAATCAGATTTCATTTTATCAATTTTTTTAACTTCTTTTATTTTTTTAGCCAATTCCTTATTGGATTCGCGCAATTTTTTTTCGAGATGCTTTTGTTTGGTAATATCTTTGCTTATCCCGACAGTCCCTATTACTTTCCCTTCCTTATCTTTTAATTCAGAGATACTCAAGCTTATATCTATAAGCCGTCCCTGTTTTGACATTAATTTTGTTTCATAATTGGAAATATTTCCTTCTTTTTTAATTTTTTCAACAATTCTTTTTCTTTCTTCCTTATGGCGGTAAAATCTTTCGGCAGAAGAACCAATCACTTCTTCTTTCTTATATCCAAGTATGTTCTCTCCTCCGGTATTAAACTCAACTATATTTGTAAAGGAATCTGTAGTAATAATCATATCGGCTGAATTATTCATAACGCCTTTTAGATAATCTGTGGTTTTTTCAAGCTCACTATTTTTGTTTTCCAGTTGAGTAAGAAGACGGATTTTTTCGATTCCAAATGCAGCTTCCATTGCTAAAAGAGAAAGAGAAGCAATTGCCTCCGGTGAAAAATCCCTTATAACAAAATCATCAACATAAAGTATCCCTACTATTTTTCTTTCACAAACCAAAGTTACGGCAATTAAGGAAGCAACTTTTTCTTTCAGCAATAATGGATTATTAAAAGACGGCTGCTTTGATAAATCATTAATAACTATCGGTTCACTGCTTTGAAGAATATATTCGGTCATCCCGCCTTTTCTAACATTGTAAACAATGGTCTGTGAGAATTCCCTGCTAAAACCCCGGGCAGTTAATAAATTAAGCGTATTTTCTTTTTCATCATAAAGAACAAGACTGCCTGCGGGGGTTTTTGTTAAATTTAAAGCGCAGTCAAGTATTATTCTTGAAATTTCCTCCATACTTTTTGATGAAGTTAATTTAAGTCCAAGATCTGAAATTATTTTTTGCGATTCGATGTTTTGCTTAAACTCTTTTCCGCGCTCATACATTTCAGTAAGTACATTCTGAAAAAATTTAAAATTTAGCGCATTTAGAAATGGGATATCTTTTTCTAATTTTATATTGAGTTTTTCTTTCCCCTCATCACTAAGTATTATTGACAGATTTTCTATTTTGTTAATATTATTTATGGAATCCTCATATATTACTTTTTTATCCGGATATGTATATTGTTCATTATTTAACCATTCATTATTAATAAAACAATGAATTTGAATATCCTTTAAACTGCTCAAAATTTTAATTATTTCCAGGTTTTCCTTATGAGCACAAACAAAAGCAAGTTTCATCATGAGAACCTCCTTTATGCAATTAATTTAATATTTTATCCGGATATTTTTCAGCAAGCATTTTAATCCCCTGATTCAAGGCTCCATCCTCGGAAAAACCCGCACCTGTTACTCTGATGCTGTTACTTTTTGCAATATCTCCATTTTTATCAATAACTTTAAAAGTAAAAACAACATCACAGGATATAAGATTTGTATCTGCCACTACACTTTTTCTGAATGAGTAGGTAAGCATTCCGATAATTAAACTGTCAATTTTCAAAAGAGCATTTGATTCTTTTAAAAATTCTGTGTCCCCTTCATAGATTTCTTTAAAAAATCCTTTTGATATAAATAAATTTTCTTTAAAAAGATTTAAAACTATATTTATTTTATCTGTTCGCAAAAGATTATATAGAGCATTTTCAGGAGAAAATCCAGCTTCGGTTTTTTTCGAATCAATTATCATCGCAATATTTTTTTTATCTGAATGAATTACTAAAGTTTCATTTAAAAGAGAAATAAAATCATTAAATCTCTTATCTTTTTCAGGATTACTTTGCCGTATAAATTTTTTTCCTGTTGTTCTCCTTTCATATTTATTTGCCAGTAATTTTTTGATTGTATCATCCTTATTCATTATGGTGGAGGCAACAGCTAATACTTTAAGCTGTGTTATCATCCATTTTTCCGGTAAGCGTCAGATCTATTTCTTTAAATACGGCATCCAGTTGTTTTCGTTCCACCACTTCAAATTTATCATTATGCTGAAAAAGACTGCTTGTTAATTTATCGGATAGGTATATACCAAAATCTGTCATCTCTCCTGTTAAAAGAGGAAAATCCATTACAGCTGCCTTCCTTTTATTCTGAACCAGCATAGTTGAGGATATTTGTTTTGACAGATCGTGAATCACTATATTAATATCAGTATCAGCGTTATTTGTTTTTATTTGCGGATTAGATGAAGTACAGCCGGACAGCATGAATAATAAAAAACAGAATTTAATAAATAGGAATAAATTATTGTTTATAAAAAATTTCGAGGGATTTTGAATATAAATTTTTAATTTTTTATATTTCATTTTTTAATTTTCTTCTTAAGTAAATTACTGACAGCTATAATGCAGCTATATAAATTTTATTATAACATAATAGTCAATAAAAATTCTTTACAAGAAATCATAAAATATTCTTGACCATAATGATATGTGTGGTTATAATAAAATTAAATTTTAGTTTTTGTATATATATAGGGTATAAGGGTGAAAAAATGTTAGTAGATGATAGACCTAAAATAAAAATAAGATGTTATGCAATATTACCATTTGATAAAGAATTCCAACCATTAAAAGAAGCTATAAAAGAAGCTGCAAAAGAAATTGGTATAAAATTAATTTTAAAAGATGAAATAATACATAAACAATTACAAGTCACAGAGTTAGTTTATTCTGAAATAGCAAGATGTGATTTTGTTATTGCAGATATCTCACAAAGCAATCCCAATATTATGTATGAAATTGGGATAGCTCATGCTATGGGAAAATTTGTTGCTTTTTTAATGAAAGCAGGGACAGAGATACCATTAGGATTAGGATTCCCAAAAGCTTTTATATTTGCATATGATACAACTCCAAATAAAATTGTTGAAGTTATAAATCATTTTAAAGAGCTTTTAGAGGATTTCATCCATGCTCCAAGAAAATATCGTCCCTTTATTCCTTTTCCTGCTAAAACCATACAGCTACCTTATATTGTCAATTTAGAGAGAATCGATCCTCGTGAATTTGAAAATCTGTGCTTTGAACTAATTACGCAAATGGGATTCCGAAGAGTTGAATGGGAGAAAGAATTTAAAGAGATTGATGTTGTAGCCACCTTGTCCAAGAAAGACCCTGACGGATATGAATATCAAGAGTTATGGCTTATTTCAATGGGACGGAATTTTCCTGTTGAGATGATGATGGAATCTGATCATTTTTTACATCGTATATTACGATACTCTGAAGGTCTTGGAGATCTATTTCCTCGATATAAAATCCGTTCTGATGTCCCAATAACTATTTTGATTATCTCACGTGGGGAAGGTCCACAGCCAGAATTTTTAAATCATGAATTAAAAAAAATGGAAAATCGGTTAAAAGAACGACCTTATCCATTTACTGTTCGAATTAGGTTGTGGGATACTTCCTATCTGACAGATCTTATTCAGCAATATCCCCAAATAGCTTTTAAATATTTTTCTGAAGAAGCACGAGTTAAGTCAAAATACCGGAAAACACCTGAAGAGATGTATGAAGAGAATGTGCAGCTAATTGAACGGCTGCAAATAACTCTTAATGACCTTAAAGAAGAAAAAAAGAAGCGATTTATTGCTGAAAGAGATGCTGCATGGAAAGATGTTGCGTTTAAAGCATCTCATAATTTAGGTAATCCTATAGATGCCATTGATACTTTTCTTCAAAGCTTAAAAGAAAGATTAAAGGAAAAACAGATTGATAAAGCTTTTCATATAGCAAATGAAATGGAAACCTCTATCGAACAATCTAAAACAATAATTGCGCAATTTAAATCACTCATAAAAGCTCAAGAAATCAGTACTCGTCCTATGGATTTAGTGCCGATAATACAACATTCATGTAAATCTGCTGAAGAAAAAGGTGTAATTGTCGATTGTAAAGTGATAGAAAATTGTCCACAGGTGATGATTGACCCTGATAAGATTTCCGAATGTTTCAATGAGCTTGTTGCAAATGCAATTCACTGGTTTAACAAGTCTGATAAAAAGATTACGATAAGTGTAACAAGACCAGCAAAAAAAGAGTTGCCGGAAAATATGGATACAACTGAGGATTATTTAAAAATACTTTTTGAAGATAATGGATGTGGTATCTTATTAGAAAATAAAGAAAAAATATTTGCTCCATTTTTTACAACTTATATACATGGGATAGGACTTGGGCTTTCTCAAGTTAAAACGATTATTGAAGGGCATGGAGGATATATCTCGGAATTTGGGAAACCTGATGAAGGGGCATCATTTGAAATATATCTTCCTGTTGTGAAGAAAATAAGGAGAAAATAAATATGGCGAACATACTCATCGTTGATGATAAAGAGGATAATCTAAAGGCATATAAATTGGCGTTAGAAGATGCCGGATTGGGATGGAATATTTTAACTGCCAGAAATGAATCCGTAGCTCAAAAAATCATCATGGAAACACACCCAATAGATGTAATCATAACAGACCTTGTTATGATTGATGAACAAAGTGGTATGGAGGTTCTACGTTTTGCGAAACAAAAAGATCCATTGGTTATGGTTATTATTTTAACAGCATTTGAAAAAAAACTTGATCGTTACAAAACATTCGAATTAGGTGCGTTTGATTGTCTTTCAAAAGGTGTTCCACAGTTGTCTTTTGGGATATAAGGGGATTCTCTGCCCTCTGTGAAATTCTCAAAGCACACCCTACTTTAATAGCGGGTTTTCTCCGAGAATATTTTAAAGTAGCATCGGAAGTTATTTTTAAGCATCAAGGAGTATTAGATAAATTTATTGGAGATGGTGTAATGGCTTTATTTGGAGCTATAAACGGTAAAGATCCGGAAGGTCGTCATGAAGCTATTAATGCAACTAAAGCTGCTATTGAAATGAAAGATTGTTTTAGTCAGGTATTGAAAAGCTGGATGGAACAATGGGTATTATATACACCTCAAACTATAGACATAGGTCTGGGATGTGGAATTCATACTGGTGAGACTTTAGTCGGAAATGTTGGCACTGAAAATCGGGATCATTTTACAGCTTTAGGCCCTCATGTAAATTTTGCCCAAAGAATAGAGAGTCGAGCAAATAAAGGTAAAATTCTTATATCAGCAAGTACAAAAGCAAGGATTTCCGAACATTTTGAATTGAAAAATATAGACACGATTAATGATGTGAAAAATATATCCGGGAATTTTGATATTTTTGAAGTTGTTAAATTAAAATAATGACACAAACATTGAATATTGGATTAAATCTAACTTCTAATCCTAAAAATATTTTCAAATATTTTTTTAACTTCAAGATAATTTTTCGCTTTATAAATTAATCCGGGATTTTTTTCTTGTAAATTCCATGATTGTGAAAAGTGACCGGTAAAAAGTCATAAGGGTTCTTTAAAATTCTGTTTTTCTGATGCTTTTATCATTCCTGCAAATACGGCATTACCTTCTATTGAAGTTATGATTCCATTATTCGTTAAAATGAATGCGGCATTTTTTATTTCTTGGTTGGATACTATCCAACCGCTGCCGCCTGTTTTATTTATTATTTCTAATGCTTCTTTTTCACGGGAAGTATTTTTTGTCCCGAGTCTATTTTTAAAAGATAAATTGCCATTTTTAAATATTTTATTATTAACATTTACTGATGTATTATCTTTTAATAAAAAATCATTCCGGACATTAGATACTTCGCATTTCCCAGCCAGTGAAGTTATATTTCCATACTGAACCGCATGTATCTGCGGAATTTTGATTTTATATTTTTCTTTTAAATATTGATATGCACGTCCCATACCGACAAGAGTACTCGCGCTTGTGGGACATAAAAAAATCGCATCAGGAAAAATCTCTTTCTCAGCCAATTCATAGCTTATGGTTTT
>JACQWU010000167.1 GCA_016209155.1 Candidatus Desantisiibacteriota bacterium
TGATTGCTAAAAACAGTGTAAACACTTTACCTCATGAGACAGTCATTGCTTTCCTTGATCACGGTAATCCGAAAATTACAATAGAAGACAATATAAAAGAAGCAGGAGAAGACTTAAAACAGCTTGAAAAATTTGGAATAGATATAGAAAAAGTATGTTCTCAAATCCAACTTGACGGAATTAAAGCTTTTCAGGATGCTTTTAACAAACTTATTAAATCAATTGAAAATAAATGATAATTAGGGAGGTATAAATATTGGGATTAAGATATAAAAAAATTATAGTATCAACTATTATATCTGTCATGCTTTTATCTTTACCGGTCATAGCTCAGGAGGAGGATGAAAATCCGCCTGTTCGCAATATGGATGAATTTGTTGAAAAAACTGTAAATAAAATATCAAAAGTAATACCTTTTATTTCCGGATATGTAATATATAAAAAAGATAATGATATATATATAGATTTAGGGAGAAAACAAAGTGTTATACAGGATATGGAATTTGAAGTATATAGAGAAGGAAAAGACATAAAGCATCCTGTTCGAGATGAATATACCGGAAAAGTTGAAGAAAAAATAGGAGAATTAAAAACAAAAATCCTGCGTGATACACTTTCTATAACAGAAGCTGTAAATTTAATACCAGACCGGCAGGTGGAGGCCGGGGATAAGGTATACTCAAAAAAAAGATGGGACAAAATAGCTATTCTTCCTATTGCCAATCCAAAAAAAGAGCAGAACTATTTCACTAAAATTCTATATGATTTAATAAGGGATAAAATTGTTCACACAACTTCTCTTACTATTATAACCAAAAATGATGTTGAAAAAGCACTTTATGATCTGGGACTCGAAAATTCAAATAATTTTCTTTCAGATAAAGCTGTCAGAGCTATTGGAAATAAATTAAAAGCAGAAATAATAATCTTCGGGAATCTGCTGGATATCGGAGAAAACCTTTTTTTAACTCTGCGTTTTGCAAACTCTGAGGACGGAAGCACTTTTTTTGTAGTAAATACTGAACTTAAAAAAGAAAGATCCCTGCGGGCTTTAATATATACTATGTCACAGACGGAAGAAGCTGTACCTGTTGAAAAAAAGATGAAGATAATTAAAGCGCCTCTTTTTTATTCCACAATGGTGATGCTTTTACAGCAAAAGATATCATAGATTCATGGCAATATGAAATTTTAAACGGACAATCCTACGGAGCAAAATTTATACTGGGTAAAATAGCTGGAGTTCAAAATTATAAAAACAAAGAGGATAAGCTTGAAGGACTTGAAATTCTCGATGACTATACACTCCAGATATCTTTAAATGAAGCAGACTATGATTTTTTGTATAAACTTACACACATTAATACTTCTGTTTTTTCAGCTAAATCTTTTTCGAATGAAAATCCAAAAAATTTAATAGGTACAGGTCCTTTTAAATTAATAGATCAAACAAACGAAAAAATAACTCTTGAATTAAATAATAATTATTTTCAAGGAGCACCGTCTGTCGATAGGATCGAATATACTACTATTACAAATCCTGCTGCTGAGTACCAAAAATTTCTTGCCGGAGAAATTGATTATTATCATCAAAGTATAACTAAAGACGGGAAAAAATACGAAAATATTATTAATTCTGATTTCCCTGATATTTACTATATAGCCATTAATTGCCAGTACGCGCCTTTTAACAATGAAAAAATACGTCAGGCTTTGAATTATGCTGTTAACAGAGAAAATTTCACAAAATTTTTTAATAGTGTATCCATTTCAAATACAATTCTTCCTTCGAACATACAACAATCCGACAGCTCAAAAATTGTATTTCCGTACATTTTTAATCCTCAAGAGGCTCGCAAAATACTGGATGAAAACGGATACTCCTCAACTTATTTAGGTCAGGAGTTTACTCTTGTTTATCCGGATTCTGATCCGTCATTTAAAAGCATTGCTGAAAAAGTTCAGGAAAATTTGATAGATATAGGGATCAACCTGCGCCTCGAAAGTAAAAACGCAAAGGAATTAGCCGTTATATATGAATCTTCCGCCCAGCCGGCATTTTTGTTGACTTCATTTCAATATATACCTTTTCCCGGCAGTGAACTTTACTTTTTAAAATCAGCATTCTCAACCCAAAATAAAGGCAATTACGGTAATTATGGATTATTCAGCAGCTCCATTGTCGACGCATTACTGTCTTCGTATAACGAAATCACTGAAAAAGAAAAAAAGACCGGCGCATACATAGAAATTGAAAATACTCTTCTGCGTGAAGCACCATGGATATTTATGATGAGCAGAAATAAAAAAATTATCAGGCAAAATTATTTATCAGGAATCAGCATTGGACAATATGGAATAAACTTAAGAAAAACATTTTTAATAAATAGCGGTGAACCTTCACCCGCAGAAGAAAAAAATTAGTCCCACAACTAAATGAAATCAATATAATTAACCGCAAATGAACGCGAATAAACGCGAATTAGAATAAAAAAATTAGCGTCCATTAGCGTTTATTCGCGGTTAATTTAGTTTAATTTTATGGTTAAAAAAAAGAAATAGAGAAAATAATTGACTGATATTTCATTCTATGCTACCATGATAGCTGTAAATGTAACAAATATAGGGGATTGTTATGGACTTAGAGGCAATAAAAACTTTTAATCCATGGTGGATAAATACGAAATATAGATTCGATTTGCAAAATTATATTGAAAGACATGTCCATAAAGAAATAGAAAAATATTTTAATGTCCCGCAAATAATTTCTTTATTAGGATTAAGACGAAGCGGGAAAACAACATTGATGCAGCAGTATATCAACAAATTATTAAATGCTCAAACCCCTTCCGAATCTATTTTCTTTTTTTCTTTTGAAGATTATTTGGGTAAAAATGAACCTGAAATTCTTGAAGATATTATCAATATCTATTTGCAAAAATTTTTACAAAAAGACATCTGGGATATAAAATCAATTCATTATATCTTCCTGGATGAAATACAATATATTAATCATTGGCAGGATTTAGTTAAAAGATTTTATGATAAAAATAGAAATTTAAAATTTATTATATCCGGTTCTTTTAGTTCTGTGATTAAAAAAAAATCAACCGAAAGTCTGGCAGGAAGAATATTTGAAATAAATATACCCCTTCTTTCATTCTCTGAGTATTGTTCTTTAAAAAATGTATTTCAAGAAATCCCATTTTTCAGTATTAAAAATTTATTAGATATTTCTTCCTCTGATATAAAAAAAATAGAAAAATTCAATGATTTAAATTCAAGAAAGATAGAAATTATATATAGTGATTATTTATATAAAGGACAATTCCCTGAAATTAGTTTATTTAAAGATGAATCAATGGTAAATAATTATATTAGAGGTTCTATTCTGAAAAAAATATTAACGGAAGATGCGCCTAAAATTTATAAAATTGAAAAGATTGGCGAGTTTGCAAGTATTTATAAAATAATTTCAAAAGAAACAGGAAATTTATTTGAAATACTTAATTTAGCCCGGGAAGTTGGAATAAATAAAGATACTTTAAATAATTACTTATATTATATGGAACAATTATTTTTAATAAGATTAATTTATAATTATACGAGAAAATTAAGGCATCAATATCGTATCCAAAAAAAAATATATATTAGCAGCCCAAATTTTACCTGTAATGAGTTAAATATAAATAGTAATTCCTCGGCATTTTCTTTAATAGTTGGCAATCTTGTTGAAACTGCTGTTTATCAAATTATAAGCAAAGAATTTGAAAATGTATCTTTCTGGCGATATAGGGATAAAGAAGTAGATTTTATAATAGAAGACGGAGAAAATGTTATACCAATAGAAGTTAAATATGTAAATAAACTCCTGCCAAAACATTTGAAAAATTTATTGTATTTTTTAGAATATAATAAGCTGGGATATGGGATTGTTATAACAAAGAATGAAATCAATTTGACAACAATAGACGGGAAAAAGATTTTGTTTTTGCCGGTTTGGGCTTTGGAGTAGGGGTAACCGCTAATGGACGCGAATAAACGCGAATTAAAATAAAAAAATTAGCGTCCATTAGCGTTTATTCGCGGTTAATTTAGTTTAATTTACTCAGTTCTTATTTTCCAAGACAGCATTTTTTGTATTTCCTTCCACTGCCGCACGGGCATGGATCATTTCTACCTACTTTTTTTTCAGAAGATAATTGTATTGTTTCATTCCGATACTTTTTTTTTTAATTTTTATAAAGAATTCGCAGTTGGTTATGTCTTTTGGAGAATATTGACGCCCAGTTTTTCTGGCTAAAAAGTTCAGCCATTAATTTTTTAGGAGTAATTTCTATGTCTTTACTTAATTCTTCAACTTTCCATGAATTATTTTTATAATCTAAATATATAGTAGTATAAAACTCTTCAAGACTATCCGCTTCGGTTATAGGAATAAAATTAATAAATGTACCAGTGCAATCGCATGAACTCGATACACAATATTGGTCATCAATAAGAAATTTTTTATTATCAATTTCAAAGATTATATTTTCAGAGAATGGCAATATCTCATAAAAACCAACATTAAGAGCATCCTCTTCAATTTCGTCCATTGGGAATTCTGTTTCCATTTTTTCTATGTCTGTTGTTTTTGTGCAAAATATTTTATAATCTGTATAAAGTTTGTGAAAGAAATCCCAATCTTCTTTTTTTAATTCTTTTACAAAATCTTTTGCAAATTTGATGTCAAAATTAGAATTATCATCAACTTTATCCTTATCTATATTTTTTTGAAAAACATCAATACTAAATTCATGTGTTTTCTGTTCACCGTTGTTTTTTGATTGTTCATTTATAAGATTAAAATATATTGTCCCGCAATTACAGGAAAGGTTGTGACATATCTTAAGTTCTCCTGAAAATTGTTTTCCTTTAAATTCACCTTCATCAAAAATAAAACTGATTTTATCCGGTTTGTTTTTTTTAATGACATTTAAAATCATGGTAATCCTTTCATTTTTATTATAAAAAAATATAAATTGAGCATATTTGGAATGGGAAAACCAATGAAGCTACAAATATTGTCCTACCTTTTCAGGTTATTGAACAAGTATCGAAGTTAACCCTTATGTAAAAAAGAAACAGATACATTAATTTTGTTTACGTGGTATAGTTAATATAAATTCACTAGATGTTAATTCAAAACTAACATCTTTACCAAGAGATTCTTTTACAGTCTTAATGATTCTTTTTACTCCGCTGCCCATATCGGTTACCATTTTCATTTTTATAAGAAGATTATAAATTGTTGGATTGCGTAACACGTGTGATCC
>JACQWU010000168.1 GCA_016209155.1 Candidatus Desantisiibacteriota bacterium
TCTTTAGGCCCAACACTATCTTCACTATACCCTCTTATTGAATTAATTCCTCCGGAATGAAATTTTTCTTCAACAGGAACATATTTTGAGGCTCCGAATTCTTTAATAAATCCTGTTTGAATTCTATACCCCAGCACTAATTCTTTCCATATATCAACAAAGATACTTCCATTGTATATATATCTTTTAAAACTATTATCTCCGCTTAAAATACCTCCTGCATATTGATAAGATAATGTATGAAGCATGCCGTTATGCGGGTAAAAAATTGAATCTCGCGATTCTCTCATAAGTGTATAGATAAAAGATTGAGTATGAGATATTCCTTTTTGATCTATTTTAATCTCATCAGATGCAGTATCTTTAATCGCAAAAAGATCTGTATTCTGCAGTTTATATTTTGCTGATCCGATAATTGATTCAATTATTTTGCGTCTGAAATCTACGCTCACCGCAAGTTCTCCGACTTTGTAATCTTTGCGTATTGTACGGCGATATGTTGAAGTGGTAATCATACTAAAATAAGTATCAAAAATACGCGGATTTACAAAGCTTATCTGATACAGGTCTTCCCATGATTTAAAGGTGCCGTTTATGCTCACTGTCTGATTTTCACCAAATAAATTTTCATGACTCCATTCGAGCAAAATTCTCTCTCTATCAATAGTACCGTATCCAACACCAAACCCAAAATATCTGGGCAGCTGCTCTTTAAGGGTTAACTTGAGATTTATCCTGTCTTTTGTTTCATCAAGATTTTCCGGTTCAAATCTTACATCAGTAAAAATACCAATATTATTTATATTTTTTTGTGTATTATAAAGTTTTTGCCATGATAGAATATCACCTTCCTCTATTTCTATCTCTCTTTTTACAATTTTCTCTTTTGTAAGCTTAAGTCCCGAAATAATAATTTTATCAACATATACAATCTGACGTTCATCAATTGAAAAAATAAGTTCTGCGTTTTTATTATCTTCACTAAATTGCAGCGAATGTTTCACCTCTGCATAGATATGTCCCTTATTGTTATAAAACATTAAAATTTTCTTTTTATCTTCAATTATTTGAAACGGATTAAGGAATTCATCCTTTTTAGTTTCAATCAGCGCTTCAATTTCAAAAGTTTTAAAATAGAAATTTCCATTGAATTTAATATCTGAAATTTTAGTTCGCACACCTTCATTTATATTAAGAAGAATCTCAGCCCATGCTTTATTTTGTCCAAATTTTACTATATGTTCCAATTCGACAAAGAAAAATCCATTTGCCTGATAAAAAGATTTTATTCTGCGTAAATCTTTTTCCAATTCCTGTTCAGAAAATTGAGGGATATTAAATAATGTCGGATTACCTAATTTTGTCAAACTGCGCAATTTTTTGCTTTTAAATGTTTTATTCCCCAATAAAGTAAAGGATGTAACAGGAGGTTGTATTACGGGAAGTTTCAAGGGAAGAAGTTCCTCTCCCATTAATTGCTTAACCAAACCGGAAAATAAAAACGCTGATATTATTAAAAAAATCAGTGATATTCTATATTTATAAATCACAAAATCACCTCTGGATTCCAAAATCATATATTGATGTTTCTAATAAAATCAAGTGACTTTAATTCTCTGGATAGATATTTTTTTCTGTAAAGATCCATTAATCCTTCTAATTCTTCAAATGCTCTTTCGGATACTATTAATCGATTAACCTTATCAATGCTTATAGATGAAAAAAGTTCAAGAATTTTCAGCGTTTCTCCTGAAATATTTATAGACATAAAACTAATATTTTTTTGACATTTCTCACAAAGGATTCCGCCTTTATTTATATCGGCACAATATGTATTCTTTGAAATAATAGGACCTCTGCACTCGACACAATTTGCCAGCTGTAATTCATATCCGCAAATCTTAAAAAATTTTAATTCAAAATATTTAATCAGCATTTTCCATTCCGATTCCGGTGAAAGATTTGCGAAGGTGTTCTTTAAAAGAAAAAAAACATCCTCAGACCGGTCTCTTTCAGCTGTAAGTTCATCTGTTAATTCAACCATATAAAGCCCCCAGCTCATGAGTTTTATGTCTTTTCGCAGTAAAGGAAAAGCATTTATTATATCTGCCTGACTCAGCATTAAAATTTCCCTTGCCGGATGATCGTAAAAAACCATACGTGATAACATCATAGGTTCCAGTGATGCTCCAAATCTGTTTTTTTTGCTATGAACACCCTTAACAGCAAATTTAAGTTTGCCAAAATTTAACGTGAAACAATTAACTATTCTGTGATCTTCGCCATAGCCTGCAGTTTTAAGTACTATAGCTTCAGTTTTTGCAAGCGTCATCAGTCCAAGCCTTTCTTCTTCCTCAGCCACCATTCTAAAATAAGAATTAGTAAAAATGCAATAAAATACCAGAAAGTATCCCATAATTCAATCTTTTCCAAATAAGAACCCGTATTTATATTTTTCCTGATTTTTTCGGGTATATTATTAATTTCATCCGGAGAAAAATATGCGCCTCCTGAAATATCAGCCAATTGTTTCAGCCCTTTTTTATTTAACTCTAAGTTATAATATTCATCATTTGGAGGCACAACAGAAATGTTTAAATGTTCTATCCCTATAATATTTTTTTTATATACAGCTTTTGCGGTAATAACCGCTTCCTGCGGATTATCTAATTTTATCTCTCCTGTATAAATCCCTATATTATTTTGCGAATCCATAATTTCAATAGCTGTTTCTTTATTTGTTTCAATATTTTTTATTTTACATTCTATGTTAA
>JACQWU010000169.1 GCA_016209155.1 Candidatus Desantisiibacteriota bacterium
AGATTTGCAATTCTTCTTCCCATTAATGTTTTTTTCGTTATATTTACTTTTTATTCTGCTATCCGCTCCGGGGTCCCATATTTTATAATCTATTCCATTGATAATTCCGGTAAGTTGATGCTTTTTTTTGCGCAGAAGACCATCCAGTCCGCATCCAAATTCACGGGTTTGAATTTCTTTTGAATATTGCTCACTCACTGTTGTGATCATATCCGAATAAATGATGCCGCTTTTTATAAAACTTATTTTTCCATAGAATTCCAGCGCATCCATATTAAAATACTCATCAGATATTCCTGCAAATTCAAGTGATGAATGGGGGAATATCCCCTGATACGCAAGGTTATGGATTGTAAAAACTGAATATGTTTTATCATATTTATAAAAGTTTTTTAAATATAATGGGATAAGGCCGGTCTGCCAGTCATTGGTATGAATGATATCAGGAATAAAATTTATTGCCGGAATCATTTCCATAACACTGCGGCAGAAAAGAATAAATCTTTTATCATTATCAGGATAATCACTTTTATTTGATCCGTATAATCCCTCTCTGTTAAAATAACGATCATGGCTTATAAGGTATACAGGGATATTATTGAATATCTCAGTTTCATAAAGATTTATTTCCTCATAGATAGAATTGGCAACAGGTATTTTTATTTTTGTAATCAGTGGTTTTATTGCAAATTTATTTTTTGATATTGAACCATAGAAAGGTAATACAATTCTTACATCACATCCCATATTTTTAAGGGCATGAGGTAGTTCTCCTGCCACATCTGCGAGTCCGCCTGTTTTTGCCAATGGAGCAACTTCAGATGCGGCGAACAGAATTTTGGGTTTATGGAGTATTGTGTTATCCGGATATCCTAGATTTAATTTTATCATTTCAGATGGTTTCGATTATTACTAATACCTGTCCTTTTTCAACAGTCTGCCCTTTTTTAACCGGAATATCTATGATTTTACCTTTTTTTTCAGATGTGATTTCATTCATTAATTTCATTGCTTCAACAATACAAAGAATTTTGCCTTCTTCGACAATATCTCCGATTTTAATAAAATCTTCCGCGTTTGGAGAAGGCGCACTGTAGAATGTTCCAACCATAGGTGATACAACTTTATAAATATTATCTGCTTCAGAAATAGTATTTTTATCTTTCGAAGCATTTTGAGCATTTTCAAAAGGGATAGAAGATGGAGCGCATATCTGTGTTTCTGATTTTTGAGGAATACCTCTTTTTATAATAAGTTTTGTTTCTCCTTCTTCCATATTAAATTCCATTATTTCGCTTTTTTTCATTATTTCTATTACATGTTTAATCTGATTAACAGAATCTGCAGGTTTTTTTTCAATTATTTTTTTTTTTTCAATAGCTTTTTCAAGTTTTTCCTCATCAGAAGGATTTTCTGATGGATTATTTCGCCATCTGAAGAAACGGAGCGCTACTTCCGGAAAAAGAGCATAACATATTAAATCCTCTTCGGTCTTTATCAATTCTTTGTCTATTTCAACTTTGAGCTGTTCCAATATAGGCGGCAGAAGATCAGCCGGACGGCATGTTATCTGAGTCTCATCTTTTAGAATTTTTTTTACAATAGCTTTTTTTATCGGAGCAGGAGACCTGCCGTAAAATCCTTTTACATACTCCTTTACCTCCTGGGGAACAACTTTATACCTCTCTCCGAGCAGAACATTAAATACCGCCTGAGTTCCCACTATCTGACTTGTAGGAGTGACCAGAGGCGGAAAGCCAAGATCCTCTCTCACACGCGGAATTTCTTTAAGCACTTCTTCCATACGGTCTAATGCTTTTTGTTTCTCAAGCTGGCTGATAAGATTTGAGACCATCCCGCCTGGAATTTGGTGCGTAATAACAGCAGTATCAATTAAAGACTGTCTGTTTCTGGTTAATTTTTTATTTTCCGCTACGGTTTCAAAATATTCAGCGATTTCTTCCAATATTGAAAAATCAATGCCGGGATTACATCCTCATTCATCCAGAATACTCACAAGTGTTTCAACTATCCTTAATACAGAGAGAATCGATCCCAATCTGTACGAGTTCGCGCGCTGTTTTTATATAATGTTCAATAGTATGTACCGGACTTATTGTATAACATACTGTACCCTGAACATGAGCACCGTATTCTTTAGTATATTGGATTGCTTTTGCCATGTTACGGACATCATTTAATGCATCGAATATACGTAAAATATCTATTCCATTTTCAATAGTTTTCCCAATAAAACTTTTTAAAAGATCATCAGAATAATTTTTATAACCGACAATATTTTGTCCTCTTAAAAGCATTTGAAGGTGTGTTTTTTTCATTATCTTTTTTATACTGCGGAGCCGTTCCCAGGGATCTTCATTAAGGTAACGCAGACATACATCGAACGTAGCTCCACCCCAAACTTCCACAGAATGATAACCTACTCTGTCAATTTTTTCCGCAATAGGCAGAATTTCTGAGGTTTTCATACGTGTAGCCCAGAGAGATTGATGGGCATCGCGCAATGTTGTATCTGTAATTTTAATTATTTTTTTATTTTCCTGTTTTTTCATAATACTCCTATCCTTTAAATCGAAATATTCCTCGAGGTTCTACCTCGGGGTAATTTATTCGAACTGTTGGGGCTGTCCAAAAAGTCATTGCGAGGAGCGAAGCGACGAAGCAATCTAATCATTATTATTTTCAGATACCTCTATGCTCTCAGCCTCCAGGTAAATCATTAGTCGCTTTATCTCTTTTAGGGTGATTACTCCTTCACGTAAAATATGCCCCTCCTGGTCAATAATAGTTGATTCGTTTTTATACTTAGTCTCACCTGTATCAATTATAAAATCAACCTGATTAATAATTGTGTCAGGTATATCCTTAACTTTTACAGGACTTTTACTCCCTGACGGGTTTGCGCTTGTAAGTGCCAGAGGTTCGCCTAAAGCTTTCACAATGTCACAAAGTATATCATGATCGGGAAAACGCAGAGCTAAAGTATCCTTCCCCGATATCGCGGTGATAATTGTAAGCGGACCCGGTAACCATTTTTGTATTATTTTATCAACAATTTTTGGTAAAGCATTTCTATTTACAATTTTATAAAAATCTTTTAATGAACCAACAACTTGAGGGATTTTTTTATCTTCAGGCCGTTTTTTAATTTTATAAATTTTATTACAGGGCTTATGCAAGCTGGCCTTCGCCCCAATTCCATAAACAGTATCTGTCGGAAAAATCCCTATTTTTCCTTCATTTATTAGAGCCAGTATCTTTTTTTTATTTTTTTTAAAATCTTTAAAGTCCTTAAAAATATAGTGAGTATTCGTTAATAATTTTCTCTGATTTTATTAGTAATGAGTAGCATAAAATATTTTTTATGTCAATAAGTTTTGTTGCAATATTAAAAAATTTCGAGATATTACTAAATATAAATATTATATATAAAGTGGTGCGCCTGAGAGGACTTGAACCTCCGGCAAACGGTTTAGGAAACCGCTGCTCTATCCATCTGAGCTACAGGCGCAATTAACTACTCAAAAAGCCGGTCAACTTGAGTAATTAGAAAATA
>JACQWU010000170.1 GCA_016209155.1 Candidatus Desantisiibacteriota bacterium
CCTAACATGAAATTAACCACTCTTGAAAGTGTACTTGCAAGCATGGAGAAAATGCAGTATATTATTAAAGTACCGGAAGAGATAAGACTTAAAGCTCAAAAATCTATTAATAAAATGATAGAAATAGGATAACTAATTAGGTGAATAGGCTGAAGGTAGAAGGCTTTTAGGTAGAAAGCATATATGTTCTTAGGATAAGGGAAGGATTTTTTAAATGAAAAAAATTCTTGTGGGTATTATAGGCTGCGGGACAATCGGACAGGAAATAGGGAAAGCTATTGCTTACAGTATCCCTGAAATGCAGGTTAAAGCTGTCTCGGAAATTAACGTGAAAAATCTGGCTGTTTTTAATAAAAAAACCGGTAAAAAATATCGATCAATTTTAATTTCAGAGCTTATATCAAAAGTTGATTTTGTTATTGAAGCCGCTTCATCTAAAATTTCTTATGGAATAGCATATGAGACTCTTAAACAGGGAAAAGATGTAATGATTTTAAGTGTAGGCGGATTATATAAGGACTTCCCTGCTCTTGTTAAATTAGCTAAAAAAAAAGATGGAAGACTTTATATCCCGTCCGGGGCTATAGGCGGTTTAGACGGATTGAGAGCCGCATCACTCGGAAAAATATATTCTGTGGAACTTACTACACGTAAACCTCCTCAAAGTTTTGAAGGAGTGTCTTTTCTTCAGGAAAATAATATTGATATTGAAAATATAAAAAAAGAATTATGTATTTTTGACGGCAATGCCAAAGAAGCAGTTGTTGCCTTCCCAAAAAATATAAATGTCGCCTTAACTTTAAGTCTTTCAGGAATTGGAATTAAAAAAACAAAAGTAAAAATTATTGCAGACCCTCTATGCAAAAAAAATATTCACGAAATTAATGCAAGCGGAGATTTCGGTAAGTTATATGTTAAAAACGAAAATGAACAGTCTCCGGATAATCCTAAAACCAGCTTCCTTGCCATTCTTTCTGCTATAAGTATGCTGAAAAACATTACAAGTCCGGTGATTGTCGGAAATTAGTATTATGTAATGAAAGCTAAAATGATTATATTTGATAAATTTTTTTACAGAATAAAAATAAGATATAAACTGCTGACTACCTTTATTGTCATTACAATCATTCCTTTATTAATCCTGGGAATCGCTTATGATATTATCTTCAGTCCAAATGATCATGAGCAATTCCTTTTTATAATTATTATATTATCAGTGCTTATTATATCTATTATTCTTGCTATATCAGCCAGCCGGCATTTTGATAAAGCTATACAGACCATATGTCTTGGTGCAGATATGTTAAGTAAAGGCAACTTAAATTACCGGATAGAACTTAAAACACACGATGAGATGGAAGATATTGCGGCGGCTTTAAATTCTATGTCTTTTAAACTCAAAATTTTCAATGATGAGCTTGAACTTAAAATTCAGGCAGCAACTGCTGAACTTCAGAATGAAAAACAAAAATTCGAAAGCATTCTGATGGGGCTTGGAGAAGGTCTTATAATAGCAGATAAAGAAGACCGTGTGTTTCTTATCAATTCAATGGCGGAAAAAATTCTCGGCATTAATCACGTGGACATTATTGGGAAGAATTATCACTTTTGCCATAAAAAAATAAATGAGATACAAGCTCTGGTGAATCTTTCAGAAAAAAAACCAATTGAACGCATTCTTGAATTTAAGGAAAAAACAATACGAGTAAATGTAGCTTCAATAAAATCTTCACAAAAAAAACTTGCAATTGCCATGATTATGCATGATATTACAGAAGAAAAAGAATTGGAAAAACAGAAACATGATTTTGTTTCAATGATAACGCATGATATTAAATCTCCGCTTACTGCTATTTTAGGTTTTTCCTCTTTACTTCTTACTCATTATAATGAAAAAATGGATAAACGCATATATGATTCAATAACTACAATAAATAATAGCGGAAAGAAAATTCTTTATATGGTGGATGATTTTTTACTCAGCAGCAAATTGGAAGCAGGTTATTTAATAATGGATATGAAACCTGTAAGAATAGATAAAATAATAGATGATCTTATCCCAACATTCAATGCACAGCTTGAAGAGAAAAATCTGACTCTTAATTATAGTTATGAAAAAGATCTGCCGGAGATACTTGGAGATGCAGTTCAAATAGACAGAGTTTTTTCCAATCTTATAAATAATGCTATTAAATTTACTCCCTCAAAAGGTACAATAAATATCTATGGGAAATATATTATAGATGGCGGAGAAAGATATATAGAAATTTCGATTGGTGATACAGGAATTGGAATTCCTGAAAATGAGATAGAAAACATTTTTAATAAATATTCCACCTCCAGAGATTCAGCTAAGCATAAAGGGACAGGGCTTGGATTATATATTTCAAAAATGATAATAGAAGCACATAACGGAAAAATAAGTTTTACCAGCAAAGAAGGCGAAGGAACTACATTTTATATAAAATTTAAATGCAAATGAAAATTTGTAATTTGAAATCTGAAATTTGAAATTTTCATAGGAGGCGTATAATGCAAAAAATTAAATTTACAGTTTTATTAGTATTTATTCTATCTGTAAATATTTTTGCTCTCGGACAAAAGAAGAAATCAGAGTCTCAAAAAGCATATTTTTTAGATTTTGAAAATACTTATCCATGGAGAATGTATGGTTATGATGTAGAGCATTCTAATAAAATAAAAGCCCGTATTTCTCCGCCTTTAAAGCTATTGTGGAAAAAAGAAAAAAATATTATTCCTTTTTTGACCCCTGTTATTTATAGCGGAATTTTATATATCCAGGGTGATTCTTCAAAGCTTTATTCATTTAATGCCGGCAATGGAAATTCCATCTGGGAATATTCATGTGACTCAAAACTTATAACTTCTCCTCTTATAATGGGGAATTTTATTTTTACAGGTGATGAAAAAGGTGTTTTTTATTGTATTAACACACGTGACGGGAAAATTGTCTGGGCAACAGATACAAAGGCAGGTTTTTTTGGGTCTTCACCTGTCCCTGATGAGAATATGTTTTCAATCTATATTACCAACACAAATGGCTGGATATATAATATAGCCGTGGAAGACGGCAGGCCAAGAGGGACAATAAAAATAGATAAAAAAATTTGTTCAGCGTTAACTTATGACAATAAATTTATATACACTGCTTCATATGATTCATGTTTATATGCAATAAACAGATATACAAAAAAATTATTTGAGTGGACAGCTATTTTCCCCGGATATATAAATATTTCACCTGCTATTGACAGGGAAAAAATTTATGTAACAGTAAAAGATAAGGGTCTTTATGCAGTTAATAAAAATGGGAAGATTGCATGGAAAAAAGAACTTGATTCCACTGAAGCTCCTTTTGGGAATGTAGCTATTTCTGAAAACAGTGTATATTTTATAAGCAGTAAAGCTGTTTATTTATTCGAAAAAACAAGTGGTGAAACAAGATGGAAAATTGATATGTATATACCAACAACTCCTGTAATCACAGATAGAATTCTTTATGTAGGTGACGGAAAAGGAAATATACACGCATATAATAAAGAAAAAGGTAAATTATACTGGGAAAAGAATATTTCCCGGGATAAAATTTCAGGACTTATAATTTCTGAGGAAAGATTATATGTATGGACTGAAAAAGAAATTCAAGTA
>JACQWU010000171.1 GCA_016209155.1 Candidatus Desantisiibacteriota bacterium
TTGAATTTTTGGTAGGGGTTCGATTTATCGAACCCGTTTACGGGCTTGATAAATCAAGCCCCTACAATATTAAATTTTCATTTTTTATCAAGATAGGGAATTTCTGATATAAAAAAATGCGTTTTATTAATTTTTTCATACCTTCTCAGTTACATGGGGAAGTGAATGTCATTGCGAGGAGGTTTATCCCGAAGCAATCTCAAAATAGATTGCTTCGCTTCCGCTATTAATGACAGATTCCACTGATAACTGACCAATTACTAAAATTTTAAAAAATCTCTTGACAACCCAATTTAAATATAGTTAAATACAAAATATATCATTTTCATTATTTGACACTTAATTTCATTAAGAGAGGAATATTATGAAAAAAAATTATTTAAAAATATTTTACATTGTTTTAATACTTCTTTTGGTTTCCGGATTAGCTTGTGATAAAAAAACTCAGGATCAAATCGACCACATTGAAATAAGGCTTGGATTAAAACATCATAAAAAAACTTCCCAAAAAACTGAAGCAGAAATATTACAAAATAGATTAAATAGTATTGCAAATTTTAGAAAAAGCATTGCTTTACAGATCGATAATAGTGCTATTGCACTGAAAAGTTTACAATTTGCTAAACCCGGGGATATATTTATCTTAAACAATAATAATAACGATAAATCAATCCAAAATTATATAGGGAATATTTCTCTTTATGATTCTTTTGAGCAAAAAATAGAAGAAAGAAACATGGGACAACTGGGAGTTGACTTTTCCTGGGAAAAATCATATCGCACAAAATATAATGTGGGTATTACTTTTGCAGACTATGCGATAGAAGCTTTGTTTAATGAAGATGAGGTTAATAGAGTAAATATAAAGTTGTCAATTATAGATGCAACAATTAAACGTTTAAATCAACCTGCTGATAGCATACAAGAATTTGAATCTAATTTTGATGACAATGAAATCAAAGGAAACATAGTAGTTACTTGTACCTTAGAAGCACGTATTAAAATTGAATATAATGCTTATGATAAAAAAGATAGAGAAATTAAAATTGACGGAAATATTCTAAAAAATACTATAAATAATTTATCCGGTATAGGTGCAGGATATGCTGAGTCAGCAAGTTCGAGTAATTCAATAAATATTGTCCAGCAATCAGCACTTTCAAAAGATACATTTGCAATCACTTTTTTACCTATCGATAAAGGAAAACAGGATGAAGTATATATAAATGAAATATTAAGTTTATGTGAAAATGCACCGGAGGATGTAAATGAAACCAGTCAAATTATTTATTGGCAGGATGAAGAGAATTATCCATTAGTTGAATTCAAAATCCGTCAAAAGCGTATCGGGAAAGAACCTTCTGATGATGTCACATGGTATCTTAGTGTAAAGAATATAGATGTTTTTAAAGATACATTTGCGTCAATAACATTCAAATTTGTTTGTTACAATAATTCAAACACTGAAATAATCATACAGAATTATTCTATTTCGGATTTAAAATATGGGAAAGAAAAAGACATGGGAATCATTTCACAAAATACAACACCAATGCAATCAACAAAGTCATATATTAATGGTTATTACTCTAAATATGTAAATGGAGAAAAAATCAACGTGTTTAAAAATTCATCGGATTAAAATTTTTCCATATGTAATACATCTTCAAGGCTGCGTTTATTTATTGTAGCGGGAATTTTTTCCGGATAACCAAGTGGAATTAATGAAATTAATTTATAATCTTCTGGTACTTCCAATAATTGTTTTATTTTTTGGCAATAAGCTTTTTTATCTCCGGCAACCCAGCAGGATCCAATTCCCTCTGCCCAGGCAGAAATTAAAATATTTTGAGTAGCGGCTGATCCATCTTCAAGATAGTATTTTGAATCCTTACAAAATACTGCTATACAGGCAGATGCACGGGCAATATGTTTGCCGTAATCCGTAATATCAGCAATATTCCCTAATTGTTTTTGATTAGTTATTACCACAAATTCCCATGGTTGCACATTATTAGCTGTGGGCGCTAATCTTGCAGCATTAATAATTTTTTTAATAATTTCCAAAGGTATCGGCTGCTTAGTATACTGACGAATACTTCTTCTTGTAATTAAAGCCTGTTGAGTTTTCATTATATTATCTCCTTTAAATTGACTTTTGATCCCTACCTATAGCTTTACGCCTCTTAAGGAAAAAGTAAAACATTTGCCCCTACTTCAACTTTTAAATTATATGCAACAGGTTTACATTTAGCTTTTAGTAAAAAAGCAATTTTTTCATTTTTCTCCGGCGGGTATAGCGTTTCATAATATCCCATACCTTTGGCAATTATCAGATCAGATTTTGACCAAATTATTTTCAATTGTTTTGACATTGTCTTACGATTCAATCCGACAAGATCCAATCCATGAGAAATCATTGTAGAATATTTATTAAATCCAAGTTCCTTTAAATCCTGCACAGTTGCATCATTTAGCAATGTCTTTTCTTTAGCTACGGCAAAAACATGTTTATCCATTTTTGATAGCATTTTTATTACAGCAAGATCAAAAACAACTTCACCGCAATTATCCACGAGATAAATTATTGTTTTAGCTTTTTTTATTTGCTTATAAAAACTATTGTAATTATCTATAACAAGAGGTTCATTTATAATATCCTGAAGTTTATACATTGCATCTTTTTGGGTTGAAATACCAAAATCAATAGCATTTGAAGCAATACATGCCAGAACCAGAGAGCGAAAATCAGATAAATTGCGTCCAACTTGATTAATTACTTCTTTTGCCAGTGAATTACTGATTTTTTTAATTTCCATGTAAGGGTCACGGCCTGAAAAATCTCTCACAATACAGTGTAATTCTGAACCTAAAAAAGCGGGTATAATTTCCGGATAATTTTTATTTATTAAATTTACAATTTTACGCATTAATTCACGTCTCTTTTCCCACTCGGGAATAACCATTTCAATTGCTTCGGTTATTTGAGAAGAAAGACAATTAATACAAAAATATTCCATATGCATATACTTAGCTCCTTAAATTAAAACTTGCTTTTACAACTGCATAATAATGAACACAATACATACCATTGAACTTCTAATCAAATTTCAACACTTTTACATGCCATTAATTAATTTAATTCTATATTTTACTTCAAATATTGTCAATTAGTATTAACAAAAACGGAATTAAGTGCTTGACTATGATTATAGATATTGTAAAATTAAGGTATTGAAATTATATTTTAATAGATAAAGCTACAAAATTTAAGGACAACCATGCAAAAATATAAAATATTTATTAGCAGCGTTCTGAAGGAATTGAAGGAAGAGCGTCGGGCGGTTAAACAGTTTATACTCAAGGATCCGCTACTTTCAGAATATTTTGATGTCTTTCTGTTTGAGGATTCACCTGCAAAAAGTAAATCTGTAGAAAAGGCCTATCTTGAGGAAGTTGGTAAATGTGATATCTATCTTGGAATCTTTGGCAGCGAATATGGAAGCTTGGACAATCACTTGATCCATACTATAAAAAAGGTTACGGACAAATACCCCTGTGGCGCTATCTCACTAAGGTAGGGCACACTCAAGGCATCGCTATGATTGGTGGATTTTCATTCCTGGTTGCGTGTATAGTAATGGTTTTCATTGTTCGCTCAATGGTCAGTAATAATTAATTTTAAAACCTAAAAAAAATATATGACAAATAAAAATGAAATTTTGATTATATCTGCAAAATTAGAGGATATCCCAATTTTAGTTTCCCATTATCGTCGTATGTTCAAAGAGATATGTATTTTGCAAAAA
>JACQWU010000156.1 GCA_016209155.1 Candidatus Desantisiibacteriota bacterium
ATAAAAGAAAGCAAAAAAAAGGGGGAACTATCCGAGGATGAGAGTAAAAAATCCATGGATAAAATCCAGCATCTTACTGATAAATATATAGATGAAATAGAGCATATCGAAAAAAATAAAACGCACGAGATTATGGAGTTTTAATGATTCATACCCCTTCCTTACAGGAATTACGAGAAAAAATAAATCCTCATAATCTTCCGGTTCATATTGCTATAATAATGGATGGGAATGGACGATGGGCAGAAAAAAAACATAGATTGCGTGTTTATGGTCATAGAGAAGGAATAAATAGAGTCAGAGAAATTGTACGATGTTCAGGTAATATCGGGATTAAATATTTAACTCTGTATGCCTTTTCAATAGAAAACTGGAAACGCCCGCGTCCTGAAGTAAATGCTCTCATGAGACTTCTTAAAGAATTTTTAC
Organism: Candidatus Desantisiibacteriota bacterium; assembly: GCA_016209155.1. GTDB lineage: Bacteria > JACRDZ01 > JACRDZ01 > JACRDZ01 > JACRDZ01 > JACQWU01. Next base: position 430 of record JACQWU010000156.1, read on the forward strand.
GCAAAGAAGTTGATGAACTGAATAAAAACAATGTTACCTTAAGATATATAGGTCATACTCATAAGCTTCCGGAATCTGTTCAAAATGAGATGAAACGGGCGCAGGAAATACTGAAAAACAATACAGGTCTTGTTCTAACACTTGCTTTAAATTACGGTAGCAGAACAGAAATTATCGATGCGGTTGGAGAAGCAGTTAAAGATATTAATCTTGGCAAAATATCTTTACAGGATTTAAATGAAGACACATTCAGTAAATATTTATATACAATTGATTATCCTGATCCCGATTTACTCATCCGTACCAGCGGTGAAATACGAGTGAGTAATTTTATGCTCTGGCAGATTGCCTATTCTGAAATATATATAACTCAAACGCTCTGGCCGGACTTTAAAGAAAATGAATATATTGAAGCAATATTAGATTACCAGAAACGCCATAGGCGATTCGGGGGGATATAAAGGATGTTATTATACAGAATATTAAGCGGTATAGTCCTTATCCCTATTGTTCTTTTAATAATCTATTATGCACATTTTTATGGATTTTTAGCAACAATTGTTTTAATCGAAATAATTGCTTTTTATGAGCTTATTAAAATGAGCCAGACTGGCAGTATAAAAATTAATAAAGGGTTTGCTTTTGCCGGTATAAGTTTACTTGCATGGCACATGGTAATTCCTCAAAAATTTATTTTTACAGGACTTTTTTTAGGATGTGTGTTTTTTATTTTCACTCACGATTTACTTAAAAGAATGAGATTTAAATCGGAATTTAATACTCCTGTTTCCACTCTTTTAAAAACAGTCGGGGTAAATTTCTTAAGTGTAATATATATTGGCTGGTTTTTGAATTATGCTGTGCTTTTACGCAAAATCAGCCCGCATATGATACTTTTTCCTTTAATTATTACATGGGCTAATGATACAGGTGCCTATGCTATCGGAAGACTTTTCGGCAAACATAAACTGGCTCCAAAAATAAGTCCGAATAAAACATGGGAGGGCAGTATTGCAGGTATATGCTCCGGGATGATTACTGTCGCAATTTTTAAATTCGCAGTGAATGGAACAAAATTTTTTACTGATATTTCTTATGCAGAATTTTTACTTGCAGGAATAATAATCAGCATAGCCGGACAAATCGGAGATCTATTTGAATCATATATTAAGCGAAAATGTAAGGTAAAGGATTCAGGTAATCTTATACCGGGGCATGGCGGTTTGCTTGACCGCATAGATAGTTTAATATTCTCTTTACCTTTAACATATTATTTTTTTATTTTAATTTAGGAATAATTAATCTATGCAAAAAAAAATTGTTGTTTTGGGTTCAACAGGTTCTATTGGATGTAATACACTTGAAATCGTTCAGAATTTTCCAAAGGACTTTAAAATAACAGGTATCAGCGGAAATAAAAATTATAAGTTACTGGCAAAGCAAACAAAAAAATTTGTGCCAAAATATGCGGTAATTGGCAAAGAATATGAACAGAATCTGAAAAAAGAAATAGGACGGACAAAAACAGAAATTTTGACAGGGATGGATGGGCTGATGGAAATATCATCTTTACCCGAAGTTAAAATGCTGGTAGTTGCTCTGGTTGGAGCTGTGGGGCTTAAACCTTCTATGGCAGGGATAAAAACAGGGAAGGATTTGGCTCTGGCTAATAAAGAAGTCATGGTAATGGCCGGTGAACTTGTAAGGTCTGCCGTAAAAAAATACGGGACAAAAATATTACCGATAGACAGTGAGCACAGCGCTATTTTTCAATCTCTGGATGAAAAAAATTTGGATGCTGTCAATAATTTGTTTTTAACTGCCTCGGGAGGGCCTTTTTTAAATTTTCCGCCAAATAAAATGCACCTTATTACCGTAAAGGAAGCATTACAGCATCCAAGATGGAAAATGGGGAAAAAAGTTACAATTGATTCGGCTACACTTATGAATAAGGCACTGGAGGTTATTGAAGCCCGATGGCTTTTTGATATGGATTTCAGTAAAATAAAAGTATTAGTTCATCCTGAAAGTATTATACATTCTATGGTAGAATATATTGATGGTTCAATTATTGCGCAGCTTGGACGTACTGATATGCGGATACCTATTCAATATGCGTTGACGTATCCAAAGCGGAAGAAAACGCATATAAATCATCTAAACTGGGAAGAAACAAAGGAATTGCGGTTTTCATTACCTGATGAAAAAAAATTCCCGTGTCTTAAATATGGATATACTGCGGGAAAAACAGGGGGGACAATGCCTGCGGTCCTTAATGCTGCAAATGAGATTGCAGTTAATAATTTTCTAAAAGGGAATATAAAGTTTACACATATTCCAAAAATTGTAAAATATTGTATGGATAATCATGTTGTAGTAAGAAAAATAGATATGGATGAAATAATAAAGGCAGACAAATGGGCACAGGACTTTGCAGAAAATTATATAAAAATGAATCATGATAAATAATTTGAGATTTGAAATTTGAAATTTATTATAGGAGATATCTTGATATGGCGCTTGGAAATTTATTATATTTTGCACTTGTATTGGGGATACTGGTATTTATACATGAACTCGGGCACTTTTTATTAGCTAAAAAATTTAATATAAAAGTTGAAAAATTTTCTCTGGGTATGGGGCCGAAGATATTCGGATTTAAAAAAGGTGAAACTGAATACATGATATCCGCTATTCCTGTTGGAGGATATGTTAAAATATCAGGTGAGGATCCTGAAAAAAAAGAAAAAAATACAGATCTTTCTCCTGAAGAAAAATCCAGAAAATTTTACAATAAAACCGTATACCAGCGTATGGCTGTAATATTTGCGGGTCCGGTTTCAAATATTCTTATGGCAATAATAATTTATATTTTCATATTTATGATCGGAGTACCTCTTATGGGGACCAAAGTCGGAGAGGTAAATAAGGATTCTGTAGCTGAAAAAGCGGGAATTTTATCCGGTGATAAAATAACCGGCATTAATAGTATTAAAATTGAATTATGGGAAGATATGACTGAAATCATCCATAATAGTCCCGGGAAACAAATGAAGCTTGAAATTTTAAGAGACGGCAAAATATTAGCTAAAACCGTTGTACCTAAAAAAGAAAAAATATCAACCATGCTTGATGGTGAAATAGAAATAGGGCTTATTGGTATAACTCCGGGAAACGAACCGGAGTATATTATAAAAAAATATAATCCTTTTAGTGCAATATATATGGCAGTTTCACAAACATATTTTTTAACAAAAATCATGTGCAAAGCATTGGTTATGATGATAAGCCGTAAAATGAAACCTGATGTTACAAGTTTTATAGGAATTTATAAAATGACAGGACAGCAGGCAAAGAGCGGTTTACGCAATTTATGGGATTTTATTGCAAAGCTAAGCATAAATCTGGGAATTATTAACCTCTTCCCTTTTCCTGTTTTAGACGGCGGACATATAATGTTTTTATTAATCGAAAAGATTAAAGGTACTCCTGTAAAAGTGAAATATAGGGAAATTGCACAAACGATCGGAGTGATTTTTCTATTGTTTTTGGCCGTAATAATAACGTATAAAGATATTATTCGTTTTTATCCGGGCCTTTTTAAATAAACGATGGGGGGTAGATAATATGACTAAAGCATATGAGGTATCAAGCGATAAATTTATAAAAGTGAAAAAGGATGAATCAATATACGAATGCGGAAAAATAATGGGTAATTCTGCGAAGAAATATGTCGCAGTTGTAGATGGAGGAAAAGTGTTGGGAATAGTATTGGGACTTAATATCATAAAAAAACTTGTAAGCGGAGAAATTTTTCCAACTTCAAAAGCCATTGATTTTATGACACCTTTAACAAAAGTCAATAAAGATGACTGTCTGGAAGAAATTTTAAATATAATGATAAAAGATAAAACTTCTCAAGTGGAAACGGATAATAAAATCATTGACAAGGATACTTTACTTGAATATATTTATTTAAATAATTAAAAAGGAGTATAATAATGCTTGATATAAATGAAATCCAGAAAATACTTCCTCATCGTTATCCTTTTTTGCTGGTTGATAAAATTTTAGAGTTCAAAGAGGATTTTATAGTAGGATTAAAAAATGTAACAATCAACGAACCGTTTTTCGTAGGCCATTTTCCAAGACAACCTATAATGCCTGGAGTTCTAATGGTGGAAGCAATGGCACAGGTCGGGGGCATTCTGCTTTTGAAGGAAGCTAATGCTGAGGCTAAAATAGTTTATTTCATGGCAATTGACCAGGTGAAATTCCGTAAACCCGTTGTCCCGGGGGATCAGCTTATTATTAAATTACATGTTTTAAAGAAAAAAGGCAGAGTATGTAAAATGCACGGTGAAATATTTGTTGAAGATAAACTCGTTGCGGAAGCTGATCTTTTAGCTACCATAGCTGATTAGTAATTTAAGAATATTTAGAACGAAGGTTTTTAGGCTGAAAGTAGCCGGAGTTGATTAAGATAAAAAAGGAGCTTGATATAAAAATGTCAATACATTCAACAGCTATTGTACATCCAAAAGCGGAATTGGGGAAAAATATTTCTATAGAACCTTATGCTATTATCGGTGAACATGTTAAAATTGGAGATAATACTTCAATCGGATCTCATGCAATTATTGATGGATGGACAAATATCGGGAAAAACTGTAAGATATTTATGGGTGTTATTATAGGTATTGAGCCGCAGGATATATCATATAAAGGACAGAGAAGCTATGTCAATATCGGAGATGATAATATAATAAGGGAATATGTGACTATTCATCGTTCGAAATATGAAGATGGAGAAACGAAAATCGGCAATAATAACTTTTTAATGGGAACTTCTCATATCGCTCATGACTGCATAATAGGAAATAATGTTATTATTGTGAATTATGCCGCCATAACAGGTCATGTTATTATTGAAGACAGGGCTTTTATTTCAGGGATGGCCGGAATACATCAATACGTGCGGATAGGTGAGATGTCTATGATCGGGGGGATGTCAAAAGTAACCCAGGATGTTCCTCCTTATATTACGGTTGATGGATACCCCGCTAAACCTTTTGGATTAAATATAGTTGGATTAAAACGCAACAATGTTTCTCTTGAAGTGAGAAATGCTATTAAAAAAGCTTATAAAAATATTTATCTTTCGGGATTAAACCTTTCTCAAGCTATTGAAAAAATTGAAAAAGAAATACCTCAATTTAAAGAAATAGTTCATTTTAAAGATTTTATTAAAAATTCTGAGAGAGGAATATGTAAATAAAAGTCCTATTTTAAATTTAGGAGGGAACAATGTCTATACGAGTAGGTGTTGTAGGTGCCGGACACATGGGGAGCTATCATGTGAGAATATATTCTGAACTTTATGATGTGGATTTAGCAGGTATAGCAGATATAAATAAAGCCCGCGCAAATGAACTTTCGAATCAGTATGCCACTAAAAGCTATACAGATTATCATGACCTTCAGGGAAAAGTTGATGCAGTAAGCATTGCTGTCCCGACAACACAACATTATGAAGTTGCTAAATTTTTTCTCGAGAACGGGATTCATGTATTATTGGAAAAACCAATGACAAAAACTCTTGAGGAAGGACAGGAATTAATTGAACTATCCCGTAAAAATAAACTGATACTTAATATCGGACATGTAGAAAGATTTAACGGTGCGGTCCAGGAATTAAAAAATATCATAAAAAATCCCATATATATTGAAACAAGGCGATTAGGTCCTTATGACCCGAGGATAGCTGATGTGGGTATTGTCATGGATCTTATGATACATGATATTGATATAGTATTAAATTTAGTTAATAAGGATATTGAAAAAATAAATGCCACCGGAGCAAGGGTATATTCATCAAATCATGAGGATATTGCTGATATCCAAATTGTATTTAAAGGCGGTTGTTTTGCAAATATAACTGCAAGCCGCGTTACAGAAAATAAAATCCGTTCTCTTGCAGTAACTCAGCGCGATGCATATATTTTTCTGGATTATACGGATCAGGATCTGCATATACACAGGCAGGCGGCATCTCATTACATTCTAAGTAAAGAAGTAATGAGATATAAGCAGGAGTCTTTTATAGAAAGATTATTCATTCATAAAGATAATCCTCTGAAATTAGAAATAGTTCATTTCCTGGACTGTGTCACAAAAAAAGCTATTCCTATTGTTACAGGAGAAAGTGATCTGCGTTCACTTAATATTGCGCTGCAAGTTGAACAGTTATTGAGAGATCAGGGAGTTATTAAATGAAGGCTGGAGTAGCTCACTTGGTAGAGCAGCTCACTCGTAATGAGCAGGCAGTGGGTTCAAATCCCATCTCCAGCTCCAATATAGATAAATAAGGAGTCTATTTGTGCAAAAAAGAATTTACATGGATCATAATGCCACTACTCCTGTTTCTCCGGAAGTAATAGAAGCAATGTATCCATATTTCAGAAAAATATTCGGGAATGCCTCCAGTGTTCATTTTTTCGGGCGGGAAGCTAAAAAAGGATTAAATAACGCACGAAAAAATGTTGCTGAATTAATTAAATGCAGTCCTGAAGAAATTATATTTACAAGCGGCGGAACAGAAGCTGATAATCTTGCCATCTTTGGTATAATGAAAGCTAACCGGAAAAAAGGAAAGCATATTATAACTTCACAAATAGAACACCATGCAATTTTAAATTCATGCAAAATATTGGAGCAGGAAGGATATGAAGTAACTTACCTGCCTGTAGATAAATATGGAATAATCGATCTTGAAGAGCTTAAATATGCTATCAGAGCAGATACTGTTTTAATCTCGATTATGGCTGCCAATAATGAAATAGGAACAATAGAGCCAATTGATATGATAGGGCAGGTTGCTCATGAACATGGAATTATTTTCCATACAGATGCTGTTCAAGCCGCAGGAAAATTTCCGATAGATGTTAATAAAATGAATATAGATTTACTTTCAATGTCCGGGCATAAACTTTATGGGCCAAAAGGAGTAGGTGCTTTGTTCATAGGTAAAAATATTGTCGTCTCGCCTTTGCAATATGGCGGACATCATGAACATAACCTCCGTGCAGGGACAGAAAATATAAGCGGTATAATAGGATTTGCAAAAGCATGTGAAATAGCTAAAAGGGATATGGAAATAGATAATAATAATATTTTTAATCTCAAAAAAAAATTGTACAATGCAATATCTAAAAGTATTCCAGAGGTCCTTTTTAACGGACATACTGAGAAATGTCTTGCAGGAACATTAAATGTATGTTTTAAATATATTGAAGGAGAGTCAATTTTACTAAGTCTGGATAATGAGGGTATTGCAGCATCCACAGGATCAGCCTGCAGTTCCAAGTCACTGGAGCCTTCTCATGTTTTGCTTGCAATAGGGATACAACCTGAGATGGCGCATGGGTCCATACGTTTTTCTTTAGGAAAGGAAAATACCGAAGATGAGATAGATTATGTTATAAATAAATTACCGGATTTAATAGAAAAATTACGCAATATGTCACCTTTGTATAATAAACAGCCGTCTTGATTGCAAATTAAAAAAAACCATAGAAATATGCAGGAGAAAAAAATGGAAACTAATAAGTTTTTGAATTTAAGTTTTTGCTTTATATTATTTTTTATGTTATTTATTGTGCCGCAAAAAATGAAAGCTCAGGAAGCTTTTGACACCACTGTAATAAAAAAAATAACAATACTCTATACAAATAATACCAATGGTTCTTTGGAACCATGCGGATGTCCCGGAAATAAAGCCGGAGGCATGGCTCAAAGAATGACCATAATTAATGAAGAAAGAAAAAAAGATCCTGATTTATTGCTTTTTGATGCAGGTGATTTTTTTCCTACCAAACCCAATATATATCATCCTGATCCTGTCATTGAAATAATGAATTTAATGCGTTATGATGCAGTAACATTAGGAGATCAGGAATTTGTAAATGGATTTGAATATTTACAAAAAAAATTATTAAATATGAAATTTGAAGTACTTAATACCAATATGACCGTAGATAAGAATGTCCTTTTTACAAAGCCTTCAGTTGTGATAGAAAAAAAAGGATTAAAAATAGGAGTATTAGGAATAATTTCACCCAATACTTTCACTTTTCTGCCAAAAGAAAATTTGGGGCCGATTAAATTTGTTAATTTTGTTGATAGCTGCAAATATATATTACAAACTTTTCATAAAGAAGTTAATATAGTAATAGCGCTTTCTCATATGGGGAAAAGCGGTGATGCGGATTTTGCATCAACATTATATTGGATGGATATTATTATAGGAGCACATGATGGCGCTTTAATGGATAAGCCTTATATTGTTAATAATATGCCAATATTTCAAGCCGGAATAAACGGGGATCATGTAGGAAAAATTGTCATAGAATATGATACTTCTGCCAGGAAAATACGATCAATGAAAACAGAATCAATTTTTGTTGATAAAAAAATAGCCAAAGATCCTGAAGCGGATGCAATTATTAAAAATTATGACAAGAACACCCCTCTTTTTACTGATACTGAAGGAAATAGAAAAATGCTTGGCGCAAATTACTGCAGAAAATGTCATCTTGAAATATTTGAGAAGTGGATCAGATCAAGACATTCTCAAGCATTGGCAACAATTAAAAATGAAAGAAAAATAATGCATTCAAACACATGTTATATATGTCATGTTACAAATATGAATTCTAACAATTTATATGGAGTGGAATGTGAAAGTTGTCATACAATATCAAAAGGCCATGACACTACAAGAGTAAAATTAGTTATCACGGAAGAAGTCTGTAAAAATTGTCATACAAAAGACAGAAGCCCGAATTTTGATTTTATACAATACAAAGAAAAAATAAAACATTAAAAATTCTTTAAAAGGAGTTAATTATGGAAGAAACAGGAAAAGATAGTAATATTTCCACAAAGACAGATTCGTCTGAAAAATTGGAAAAAAAGAACGTAATTTTATTTGGGATAGGATTTATCATTTTAATTCTTGGCTATTTTGTGCTTACATATACCGACAGCCGCGGGCAAAATTGGGCTTCAATTCTTTCCCCAATAATGCTGGTTGGCGCATATATTATTATGGGCATATCAATGATAATTAAATAAATGGGATTTATGCTTAATAAAAAAATAGAAAAATTGCTTTCCTTATTATGTAAATTATCCTATCGTGAAGGGGATTTTGTGCTTTCTTCCGGTAAAAAAAGTTCTTATTACATTGACGGGAAAATTACCACCCTTAATGCTGAAGGGGCATGTCTTATTGCTGAAATTTTTTTAGATAAGATAAAAAAATTAAATATACCAATTGATGCAATTGGGGGACCCACACTTGGTGCGGATCCAATAGTTGGTTCTGTTTTGTCGCTGGCAGGAGAAAATAAAATACTGCCCGGTCTTACCGGTTTTATTATACGTAAAGAAGCAAAAGGTTATGGGCAAAAAAAACTTATTGAAGGTCCATGGAAAGAAGGCAGCAGAGTAATTATTATAGAAGATGTAATTACAACCGGAGCTTCTGCTTTCAAAGCTATTGAAAAAGTAAAAGATGCGCTTGGAGAAATTGTTTATGTATTTTCAGTAGTAGATCGGGAAGAGGGTGGAAAAAAATTTTTAGAAGATAGAGGATATAATCTATTTTCTATTTTCACCATAAATGACCTCAAAAATAGCTATAAATCTAAAAAATAGTAAAAAAATCTGAAAATAATCCTCTGAAAGGAACATAACATGCCGTTAAGAATAATTAAAATTTTCCTTTATTCTTATTTAATCATTCTTCTTTTCTCCATAAAATCATTTGCAAAACAATCGCCTTTTTTGAAATTAATCCCTGCCGGTACATCTGCTTATTTAAATATTAAAGACTTAAAAAATATTTCAGAATTACCTTTTGCGGGGAATTCTCAGGCTCTTATTTTTTTTAATGATAAATATGGATTGATTGGGCAAGTGGATGAATCCGGAATTTACGCTATATATACTTCTTCCCTGAATATTTTAAAGCCCCCTTTGCTTTTAGGGAAAACAGGCAATCCTTCTATTTTTTTAGATAAGCTTAATAAAATTATTAAACTGGAAAAAAATTCATTTGACCGCTTTAAAATTTACAAATTGGTCTCAAACAATCCTTCTTCAAAAAACACTTTTAATCTATATTTTAGTCTTATAGATAATTATTTTGTTTTTGGATCTTTAACGGATATAAAATTAATAATCAACACCTATCTTGGCAAATCAATTAATTTTGCAGACTCAGAAATTTCCAAGGAAGTAGAAAAAATAATTATTGAACAAAAACCTTCTTTGAAATTTTATATAAATGTAGAAGGATTGAATCATGTATATGAGCCAATTTTAAAACAGGCATTTAATATTGTAATCCAATCTATTCTGGTTAAAGGAGGCGGATATTCAGATAAGGAAATAAAAGACATATCAAAAGCAAACATAGAACAGATTTTCAGCTATATAGCTCAAGTTAAATATATTACCATAGATTATGATAAAACTAATAAAAAAGCCAGAGTCTGGATAAAATTTATTACCGGTACACCACTTTGTAATTTAACCGGGATTCCTCCTGAACAAATGAAGGATTTTAGTCTTTTACCTGAAAAAAATGTTGCTATTGCATTTAACATTTTAGAAGGAAGCAAAACCCGGCAAAATCATTATAATTATATGTTTGAAAAAATGCTGCGTTTTGATTCTTCCTATGGATTACAAAAAAATTCATTAGCCAGAGCTTCCTCAGATCTTGAGTCTTTTGGAAACCACGAAATCTGGGCATGGATAAATAGTCCAGAAGGACTTGTTTGGACAGATATAGTTGAATTTAAAGGTAAAGATCTCTCAAATCCATTACAAAAACGGTTTTCTGGCTTAAATATATTTTACAATCCTGAACAAAAGCCAGAAATTAAACAAGGGAAAAATTTTGAATACAAAAAAGTTCAAATAAAAAGCGAAATAATAAATTTTACACCTTTTAATACCAATATCCTTGAGTTATCCGGATATACCGGTAAAATACCATATTCAACCATCTGGTATTGTTATATTAAAAATAATTTGATAATGACTATTGAAGAAGAACCGGTAGTAATTAAAGAAATAATAGCAACAGCTATAAAAGAAAAAAAATCATTATTACAAAAAATCAATAATCCTGCCATAAATTCAAAAAATAATAATATTCTGTTTTTTTCGCCTGAGCTTATATCTTTGTATTTAAACTCTGCTACTGTTGAACAAAATAAAAATAATTCCGATACCAGTTTTACAGGACAGATAGTAAAAAACATTCCATTACTTAATGATATTCTATCCTTCCCTGATTCAATAGTAACAGGATTAGCTAAAAATGAAGGTTTTTACTTTGAGATATTTAAAATAAATCCGGGGCAGGATCAAGAAGTAAAAAAAAATAAAAATATGTGAATGGGAGAAAAAGTTGGGGGAGCTTTTAAATAAAATTGATAGATTTTTTTTTATATTGATTAATAAAACATGGCATAACGCATTTCTTGATATATTTTTTACTTTTATTACGGAAAAAAAAAATTGGATTTTACCTCTTTTGGTTTTAGTAATATTTTTGATTATATATATAAAAAAATCCCGCATATTTTTGCTGGTAGGTTTATTATCAGTTCTAATCACTGATCAATTAACAAGCAATTTCATAAAAGACATTATCATGCGTCCAAGACCTTTTAATTCTATTCCGGATACAAGACTTTTAGTGTCAACAGGGAATTTTTCATTCCCGTCTTCGCATGCGGCCAATATAGCCGGGATTGCGCTGCTTGCCACTTTATATTATCCAAAATTTACATATATTTATTGGATTTCAGTATTTCTTATAAGTTATTCACGCATATATGTAGGAGTACATTATCCTTCCGATGTATTGGCTGGAATATTTATTGGCATTATATGCGCATGGGTGTTATTTAAAATAAGTAAACTAATAGTGAACGATAAATATTATGAATAAAAAAGAAGAACTAAATAAACAAATACAATTATTAATCACGCAGGCTTTACATGAAGATTATATCTTTAATGACATTACCTCTAAGCTTATTATCCCTGACAATAATATTTCTACCGGCAGAATATTTGCTCTTGAAAATGGTATACTTGCCGGGATAAAAATAGCCCGGCAGGTATTTCAATCCATTGATCATGGAACACATTTTCGCGCATTAAAAAAAGATGGAGACTTTGTTGAAAAAGGTACAGTTTTAGGTATAGTTAAAGGAAGAACACGTGTCCTGCTTGCAGGAGAAAGAACTGCGCTTAATTTCCTTCAGCATTTATCAGGGATTGCATCTCTTACAAATAAATATGTAACTAAATTATCGTCATTCAAAACAAAAATTCTTGACACAAGAAAAACTTTACCGGGATGGCGGTATCTTGAAAAATATGCGGTAAGTATCGGGGGCGCATGTAATCATCGCGGAAATTTGCAGGACTTAATTCTTGTAAAAGATAACCATATAAAAATTGCTGGAGGTGTTCCTAAAGCCCTTAACAATATTTTCAAAAAAAAACCCGCAGGGATAAAAGTTGAAGTTGAGGTTGAGAGTTTGAAGGAGGTAAAGGAATGTTTGGTTTTCCCCGTTGATATTATAATGTTAGATAATATGAATATTTCATCTTTAAAAAAAGCAGTTAAGTTAATTAACGGAAAATGTTTAATAGAAGCTTCAGGTGGAATTAATCTTAATAATGTAGTTAAAATAGCAAAATGCGGAGTGGATTATATATCTATAGGCAGGATCACATCTTCCGCACCCTGTCTTGATATTCATATGGAATTTTGATCCGTTACAAATTAGGGCTATTTCGCATTATAATGTTTCCGGTATCTGATAATTGCCAGCAGTGTTCCAGGTCTTTACCAACTGCCACAATAGTAAAAGAAGTTCCTGTAGAATTAACAAAGGCATCTGATAAAAATCCGGACTCTTTACCTGTATTTAAATTATTCGGCCAATAATCTTGCGTTAATGCACTTTTTAATTCATCTGCGGTATTAATAGTCTGCGGATATCCTCCCTTTTCAGCCATATACATTTCAAGTGCTGATTTAACGGTTTTAAGAGTATTTTTGGCAATTTCATCCCTGGCTTTTCCTCTTGCATCCATATAATTTGGGACAGCTACTGCCATAAGAATAATTATAATAGTTATAACAATCATAAGTTCCACAATAGTAAACGCCTGATCTTTTTTTAATAAATTCATTATTTAATTTCCTATATTTAAAAATTTATATTTTATAATATTTTATTTTATGATATATCATATAAATATATCTTTGTCAACCTTGATAACGGGAGAATAAAAATGTTAAAAAAATTAAATAAAATAATAATAAATTTATTATTAATAATTATATTTTCATTGCTTCTTAACGGAAAATTATTTCCAAAATTAAATAAACATAGCTATAATCGATGCACTTAATCAAAAATTAATAGCTGTAAAGTCAGAAGAAAAAGCCAGAAAAATTTTATTTGAACAAAAATTAGAATGCTTAAAAAATATAAATATAATAGAATCGAATTATAAAGAAGTACCTGATAACATAAAGACATTTATTGATTTAGTTATTTCAAAGTACCATATCCCCAAAAAACTCCCGACCGGTGAAATTCTTATTCAGATAGAAAAAATCAATAAGATTAGAGTTAAAGAAGAAGAATTCACTGATGATATCAATATGTTTAATGCAAAACAAAAAGTATTATATTTAAGAGGTGACTTAAAAGAAGAAAAACATTATCAAACATTAAAAATAACAAAAATGAAAGAATATGAAGAATTTAAGGCTATGTTTGATAAGGAAAAAAAAATATTAAAAAAAATGATTATCAAATATTATAAAGAAATGCCGGAATGGTTAAAAGAAGTTACAAAATTAGAATTAAAATGAAGGGGGCTTATACCCTATCAGAGACAAAAGATACCCGCAGTTTGCTGCGAGGTATCTCCATTATTTTATTGTAATAATTTATTTGAGAATTGGTTAACATTGTTTGACTTTTCTTTCTAATTATGATATTAGTAAACTAAAATTTTTCATAAGAAAAATAGGAGAAAATAATATGGCTGAATTTTCTTTTGATATTGTATCAAAAATTGACCTTCAGGAAGTTAATAATGCTATTAATCAAGCTACAAAGGAAATCGCACAGAGATTTGATTTCAAAGGAAGCAAAACCGCAATTACACTTGATAAGGAAACTATTAATATTACAACTGATGATGAGTGCAGATTGAAAAATGTAATAGATATACTTGAAAATAAATTTGTTAAACGTTCTATTCCGATAAAAGCATTACAGCATGGTACTATTTTATCGAGTCTTGGGGGAACAGTAAAACAGAGTATTACTATTCAGCAGGGTATTCCAAAAGAAAAAACCAAAGAAATTGTAAAAATCCTGAAGGATTTAAAACTAAAGATTCAGACACAAATTCAAAATGATCAAATCAGAGTAACAGGAAGAAGCAAGGATGATCTCCAGTCAGTAATGAAACATTTAAGAGAAAGCAATCTTGATGTGAACATGCAGTTTACTAATTTTAAATAAATCACGCATTTGCTTTTTCATCCCTCGTCCTAATGAGCGAAGCGAATGGTCGTCCATCGTCCATCATTTCTCAAAGCTGTCTACCCGCCTGAACTATTTATTAATCTTCTCCCCCACTATACATATATTTTTTAAATCTGCATATTTGATAAGATTTTCCCTGTCCAGAAGAAAAGTTTTGTTTGCTTCAACTGCCAGAACCACGGATTTTATTTTTTCCATTATTTTTAGAGTTTTTATGCCTACAGCAGGTATATCATAGCGTAAATCCTGTTTGGGTCTGCTTACTTTTACAACTACTGTTCCGCTTTTTGCAAGTTTCCCTGCGCGCAAAATTGCTGCGTCAGTTCCTTCCAGTGCTTCAACAGAAATAACCGCGCGGTTTTTTACGACAATAGTCTGTCCTATATCCATACCCGCTATGTTGTATGCTAAAGGCAATCCATGATGTATATCTTCCCATTCACGCTCATCCGGAATTCTATTCGTTAAAACACCTTCCGGTGCAAGAATACTTGAAAGATATTCTGTCTGCTTAAGCACCTCAAATCCTTCTTTTTCAAATTCGGAAATAATAAGTTCCATTAGGGATACATCCTGTAAATCAAATTTTTGTTTTATTAATGATTGCGCTCGTTTATCAAATCTTAGTCCTTGAAAAATAGTTGCTTTATCAAATTTACCAAGCATTACCACTTTATTTATTTTTTTATTTTTCAAAGACTGGAAGATCATATCCACTTGTCCGATTGGCATTTTAGACAGAGCATCTGTAAGTCCCTGTTTTTTTATTGCGCGGGCAATTTCTCTGTTTAATGCTATGGCAATAACAGAAACATTTTTTTGTGACGCTTCGCGAATAAAATCAATAGGCAGAGTTCCACTGCTTGCTATAAGTCCGATTTTTTCTTTTAAGACATCCATACAATTTTCACCTCTCCTTCTACTGCTTTAAATTCTTTATCACCTGTTATTACTTCCCCTTTATGTAGTTTTGCCAATGCGGCGGCAAAACAATCAGCATAGGAGATATTCCCTTTTGCTTTGTATAAAGCAGCCTGTTTTGTTAAGTTTAAATCAGCCGGAACAAATTCAATGGGGAATGTTTCAATAATATGTTGGATTTTCTCTGCCTCCTCAATACCATAATCCTTTATGAGAATATAAAAAACTTCGCCCCAGTTTACAGTTGTCATTAATAAATTTCCACCGGTCTCTGCTGCTTTTGTAAATAATTCTTTTACTATTTCATAGCCGGGTTCTTTTTCTAAATAGACCATTAAGGCATAGGAATCTAGGATTTTGACCATTTCTTTTCCTCCAATTCCCTATCCCTTGCTCTTTCTTTGAGAAGCGTTTTAGTTAATTTACCTTTTGTATTTAAAATTCCCGCCATTTTTTCAAAGTAATTTTCTGTCAAGGGTTGGAGAATAATCTGGTCTCCTTTTTCTGTTATGCAAAGTTTTGTTCCCCTCTTGATATTATGTCTTTGGCGAATTTTTGAGGGAATAACAATCTGCCCTTTGGAAGTCGCAACCGTCATAGTCATATAAATATCTCCTCTTTTTTTAAAGTATACCATAACATAAGATGTATGTCAATTGTTTTTTGTCCTACTTTATTGGTATGGTAGTACATAAAATAGGTAACCATTTAGTGTAGGGGCAGGTCTTGCACCTGCCCGCGTTTCAACATATTGTTTATTTAGTAGGGCACCCGCAAGAGGGCCCCTACAGATAGTATAAGGTGAATATTTATATTAAAATATAATTTAAAATTAACGACGATAAAAAAATCTTGACAAAAAGTTTATACTGTGTAAAATGCACGTAAATAAAATGCATTGCGAAATAATGCAATTTATGAAAAAAATTTAATGCCGAGATAGCTCAGTCGGTAGAGCAGAGGACTGAAAATCCTTGTGTCGGTGGTTCGATTCCGCCTCTCGGCACCAGTTTTTTGGAGGGAAAAAATGCTTGCAACACAGCTTGTGCCAAAAGAAATTTTTTTAACTAATGGTGTTGGAAGACATAAAGAAAAATTGCAGTCATTTGAGTTTGCGCTTCGTAATGCCGGAATTGCAGAATTTAATCTTGTAAGAGTGTCCAGCATTTTTCCCCCGCATTGTAAAATAATTCCACCTAAAACCGGTCTTGCCAAGCTTGCTTCAGGCCAGATTGTTTTTTGTGTTATGAGTGATATAGCCTCAAACGAACCCAACAGACTTATGGCAGCATCAGTCGGGCTTGCTATTCCTGCGGACCGCGAAAGACACGGTTATCTTAGCGAGCATCATGCTTTTGGACAGACAGATGCGGCGGCAGGTGATTATGCTGAAGATCTTGCGGCATCAATGCTTGCTTCAACATTAGGAGTTAATTCTTATGAAGATCTTCATTGGGATGAAAAGAAGAAACTCTGGAAAATGGAAAATCAGATTGTTGTGACCAGAAATATAACACAGTCTGCGATAGGTGATAAAAAAGGATTATGGACCACTGTTGTTGCTGCAGCAATTTTGGTTGTGTAATGTATAATGTATAATGTAGGGGCAGGTCTTGCGCCTGCCCTTTATTTTGTTGTATATCCCGCGTTTATTGGGCACCCGCAAGGGATGCCCCTACATCCCATAGGGTTAAATTTTCCTTCCAATAAGAAATGTAATAAGGTTTTTCCCCTCTAATTTATAAGGCGAAGTAACAGCTTCGGACTCAGTAAATCTTTTGAAATTCCCGGCTTTTATTCCTGTCCCCATGATTGCAAAAGGAACAGGATCGGATGTGTGTGTTTTAAGTTTTATCGGAGTCGGATGATCCGGCAAAAGTAATATGCGGTATTCCGGAAATTTTTTTATTCCATCAATTATCGGCCCCACTATTTTTTTATCAAAATCTTCAATGGCTTTAATCTTATTTTTTATACTTCCTTCATGACCCGATTCATCCGGTGCTTCAACATGCAGAAA